>CALFJE010000062.1 GCA_937877545.1 uncultured Selenomonadales bacterium
AATGCACGTGAAGATTCTCGTCCCAATAAAAATCGCGGGGCAATTCCTTAAGCGGGAGGGCGTCGTCGAACAGGAACAGCCCCTCGCGCTTGACAAGCCGTCACCGAGGCGGGCTATCGTCACATGGGCGTTGCTTATCCCAAGACCGTTGCCCCCAATCTGTTTGAAGACTGAACCGCCGAGCGTGGCGGTTTTTTTATTCGTCGATGTCAACGTCGATAATGCCCGCCGCGTAGGGCGCAATCGCGTAGTGTTGGAAGATAAAATGCACGTGAAGATTCTCGTCCCAATAAAAATCGCGGGGCAATTCCTTAAGCGGAAGGGCGTCGTCGAACAGGCGGATACCTTCGCGGGCGCAGTGAGACTTCAACTTTGCCTCCAACCTTTGAAGTAATTCGCCGTCCCTTAAGCCGTCGCCGACCTCCGTCAAGTAGCGTATATCCATAAGCTCGCCGCTGCTCGTGTTGAAGTTGAGCGTGCGCAGATAAGTGGCGGGGTGTGCGCCGCCCGCGTAGTAGTTGCTTTCGGTTAGGATTATGCTAAGGATGACGGTATTGCCCGCCTCGTTGGAGCCGACCTCCCAGCTCGTGCGAATATCGGCGACCTCGTAGCCGTTAATCTGCGCGGTACGATAAATGCCCGTAACAAACCTGTCGACCTCGGCGATAATCTGAGCGTTAATCTTTTGCTCGACCGCCTTATCCGCGACGTGTATCACGGGGTAAACGATATGCGCCTCGTTCAGCGTCGCCGCCGAACAATGCACGCCTATCAACATCAGCAACAGCGTTAAAAATTTTTTCATGCCTATCGCCTCCGCGCAGATTATAGCATTTAATCTTGACAGCGCAAAAAGTTTCAATTACAATCGCGTCTATATGGCGGCTTGCTGTGTTTCCACCGGCCCCGGACATATGCCTCCGCCACAAAAAAATTTTGGAGGAATCCACATGAAAGATACATTCATGGCAAAGGCGGGCAGCGTCGATAAGAAATGGTATATCGTCGACGCCGAGGGCAAAACCGTCGGACGCCTCGCCGCTGAAGTCGCCAAAGTCCTGCGCGGCAAAAATAAACCCATTTTCACGCCCCACGTCGACACGGGCGATTATGTCATCGTCATTAACGCGGCTAAGGCTGTCTTCACCGGCAAGAAGCTCCGCAAGAAGGTTTACTTCCACCACAGCGGCTATCTCGGCGGCGCGAAGTTTGCTACTGCGGGCGAATGGATGCAAAAATTCCCCGAACGCGTCATTGAGCACGCCGTCAAGGGCATGTTGCCGAAGAATAAACTCGGCGCGGATTTGTTCAGGAAGTTGCACGTCTTTGCCGACGGCAAACACCCCTACGCCGCGCAGAAGCCCGAAGAAATCAAATTGGAGACGCGTTAAGGAGAGGATACAATGGCACAAGTAACTTACTACGGCACGGGTCGGCGCAAAAGCTCTGTGGCACGCGTCCGCCTGGTTCCCGGCGACGGCAAAGTCACGATAAACAATCGCGCTATGGAAGAATATTTCGGCTTGAAGACTTTGGAGCTTATCGTTCGTCAACCGCTCGTCCTCACCGAAATGGAAGATAAATACGACGTGATAGCCAACGTCAAAGGTGGCGGCACGACAGGTCAAGCGGGCGCGATTCGTCACGGCATAACGCGTGCGCTCATGGAGCTCGACGCCGATTTGCGTCCCGCGCTCAAAAAAGCGGGCTTCGTCACTCGCGACCCCCGCGAAAAGGAACGTCGCAAATATGGTCTCAAGAAGGCTCGCAAAGCTTCCCAATTCTCGAAACGTTAAAGAAAGTTCGGCTCTCCGAAATATCGGAGGGCTTTTTCGTTTCGGCGAACATTTTACCGCGCAGATTGACAGAGCGATAAATTTGCCCTATGATAGCCGCGAAAATTGAATATGGATTGGATCGGGTGGCGCAAGCCTCAATAAGGAATTCGGTATAAGCCGAAGCGATCACGTCACCGTAACGACGAGCGATGCCGCAATTATGTCACTGGGAGAATTAGGTGATAGCTGATAGAAAATTCTATAAGCTATAAGCTACAAGCTATAACCTAACCTGGGAAGGCGCGGCGGAGCGATGACTCGGAGCCGGGAGAATTGCCCGATTAACAATCGCCGCTTGACCTGCGAGTGACGGGGAGGAGATTCGGAACGCTTTTTTATTTCCTGTCTCTGCGCGGCGGGAAATTTTTTTTGCGGGAGTGATGTTCTTGAATCGGTTGGCAAATCGATTGCTGCAAATGCTGGTAACGTTAATCGGCGTGAGCTTCCTGACGTTCTGCCTGGCGTATTTGGCACCGGGCGACCCGGCGGCTATGCTCCTCGAATCGGCAGATACAATCGTCTCGGAGGAGGTCTTGCAGAAAACCCGCGAGGAACTCGGACTCGATAAGCCGTTCCTCGTGCAATACGGCAACTGGGCGGCGGGGCTTCTGCGCGGCGATATGGGCATGTCGTATTCGGCGAAAAAACCCGTCGCAGAAAAATTATCGGAGGGCTTCGTCGGAACAATCCTCCTCGCCTTCGTGACGGTCGTCTTCGTGCTGATAATCTCAATCCCGCTCGGCATTTGGTCGGCGGTACACCAAAACGGCTGGCAAGATTACCTCGTGCGATTTTTTTCGTTTATCGGCGTGTCGATGCCAAATTTTTGGCTCGGCTTGATATTGCTGTACATTTTCGGGCTTAAGCTCGGACTGTTCCCGATAGCAAGCTCGACCGTCACGGCAAAGGGCATAATCCTGCCCGCCATAACGCTTGCCATTTATCAATCGACAAAATACGTTCGGCAGGTGCGCACGGTTATCCTCGACGAATTACATCAAGACTACGTGACGGGGGCGCGGGCACGCGGCTTAAGCGAATCGGCGATACTTTTTAAACACGTCCTGCCAAACGCCGTCTTGCCGCTGATAACGCTACTCGGCATGTCGATAGGCTGGCTGCTCGGCGGCGTGGCGGTTATCGAAATTGTCTTCAGCTGGCCAGGTATGGGCAACATGGCGGTGCGGGCGATAATGATGCGCGACTATCCGCTGATTGAGGGCTTCGTGCTGTGGATAGCCGTCGTCTACATGCTGATAAATTTTCTGGTCGATATGTCGTATTCCTACCTCGACCCGAAACTGCGGAAGGGGGAGCAACGTTGATTGAAACGTTCAAAAAAAATCGGCTGTTCGCGATTTACTCGGCGGCTGTGTTGGTAATTCTGTTCGTGGCGATATTCGCGCCGTACCTCGCGCCGCAAGACCCCTTCGACGGCAATATGCGCAACGTCCTGCAACCGCCCTCCGCCGAACATTTACTCGGCACCGATAAGCTCGGTCGCGACACGTTATCGCGGATTATCGCCGGCACGCAAGTTTCGCTGTTCATGACGATTTGCCTCGTGATTCTGCTTGCGATTGTCGGTTCGCTCGTCGGCATAACGTCGGGCTATTTCGGCGGCAAGGTCGAAATGATCTTAATGCGTTTCGCCGATATGATGTTGGCGTTTCCCGGCGTCGTGCTTGCCATAGCCATTGCGGGCATATTGGGCGGCTCGGTCGTCAATACGATAATCGCGCTCCTCGCCGTCGGCTGGGCTAAGTATGCAAGGCTCGTGCGAAGCCTCGTGATAAAGCTCCGTCACAACGATTTTATAATCGCCGCGCAGGTCAACGGCACCAAAACCGTTAATATCCTGTGGCGTCACGTCCTGCCCAATATCCTGCCAATGGTCGTTATAACGGGCGCAATGGACATCGGTACAATGATGATGGAAATTGCGGGGCTGTCGTTCCTGGGCTTCGGAGCGCAACCGCCCACGCCCGAATGGGGGCTTATGCTCAACGAGGGGCGGCAATATATTCAAACGGCACCGTGGCTGATGATTTACCCCGGCGCGGCGATTTTCCTCGTCGTGGCGACGTTCAATCTTTGGGGCGACAGCTTACGCGACGTGCTTGATCCGCGTCAACAATAATTCATGCAGACTCGCGCCCGCGCCGCCGATTATCAGCGCAATGACCGCGCCCGGCGCAACGCCCTTTGCCATTAAAATGCTCGCGACGGGAATCATCGTTTCGGTGCGAATGTACATCGGAATGCCGACGACTTCCGCCAACGGTATCGCCAAAAAGTTATCGACGCCCGCGAACGTCGTCAAAAAGTTTTCGGGGATAACCTCGTGAATGAACGCGCCGATACCCGCGCCAATCAGCAGGTAGGGCAACACGTCTTTGAACAGCCGCAACCTCCGCCCGTTTGCGTGAGCTTAAACTCCTTGACGAAGCCCAATTTGTCGAGCACCGGCCCGATTATCACCGACAGCGACATATCGCGGGGTTGAGTACCGGCGACGTGATCAAGCTTTTGACCCGCGCAGGCGATATGTACACTTGTTATCCCCACGAACAAAATCAACAGCTCGCCGAACAGCTTCAAAAACTCCGTGGCGACGTGAAATAAAAATCTGTTATCCAACACAAAGAGTCCCCCCAAATTGAAAAATATCGATACATATGCTTAAAAATTTTACGCGATAAAATTCCAAAGGAAGTCCATGGAAGTTTTAATGCCGTTCGGATTGAGGGAGTAATGAGTCCATTTGCCCTCGCGCCGCGTCGTCTATGATTGTTTCAAGTTCAGGCGCGTTGCAACTGTTTGGAGCCTTGCAGTTAAATTTGCGAATGTCCAAAGACATAATCGTATGCCCTATAAAATTTTATCGGCTTGTAATTCATCGATTTATGTTTGTCAATGTGTACCCAAAATATTTTAAGGAGTGGTTTTAATGTTCAAGTGGAAAAAACTTTTGGCAACCGCCCTCTGCGCGGGAGCCTTGTTCGTGACGGGTTGCGGCTCCGACGGCGGCGGCAATTCTGCTTCAAGCGGCGGCGACCCCAACGTCCTCAAAGTCGGCGTCACCAACTTTGCCGATACCCTCGAACCTACGCAAAATTACTTCGGCTGGGTGGTCATGCGCTACGGTCTCGGCGAATGCCTTACCAAATTTGATGCCAAGATGAATATTCAGCCGTGGCTCGCCGAAAATTGGCAGGTCAGCGACGATAAATTGACGTGGACGTTCAAAATCCGCGACAATGTTAAATTTTCCAACGGCACGCCGCTAACCGCCGAGGCTGTAAAGAATTCGATTGAACGCGCCTTCGCCAAGAATAATCGCGCCGCCACGTTCTTTGAATACGCCTCGATTACCGCCGACGGGCAAAACCTAATCATCACGACCAATAAGCCCCTGCCCGGTATGCCCGGCTACCTCGCCGACCCGCTGTTTATAATCGTCGACACGACCGCCGAGCCTGCCCGCAACTTTTCCAAGGACGGTCCCATTTGCACCGGTCCTTACGTCGTTGACAGTTTCGTTAAGGAACGCGCCGTCATGAAGCGCAACGAAAATTATTGGGACGGCGAAGTTCCTTATCCGACCGTCGAAATTCCCTCGATTGACGACCCGAATACCCGCGCCATGGCTTTGCAGTCGGGCGACGTGGATGTTGCCGTCAACATTGCGGCGGGCGACATCGACATTTTCAAGGGCAACGATAAATTCCATATCGACGAGCTGTCAAGTTTGCGCGTGGTGCTTGCGCGTTTGAATCAGCAGCCCGACCATATCCTCAGCGACCCGAAAGTTCGCGCCGCGTTGATTGCAGGTTGCGACCGCGAAACTTATAACGACGTGCTGTTGAAAGGGACGTTTATTCCCGGCAAGGCTCCCGTGCCGCCGTCGCTCGATTACGGCTTCGACCAACTTAAAGACCCCAACGCTTACAATCCCGAACGCGCCGCGCAGCTCCTCGACGAGGCGGGCTGGAAAGACTCTGACGGCGACGGCATTCGCGATAAGGACGGGCGCAAGCTTGAACTTGATTTTGTAGTCTACAATTCCCGCGCCGAGTTGCCGCTTTACGCCGAGGCTGTTCAATCCGACCTCAAAAAGCTCGGCTTCGACATCAAGATTGATACCGTCGACTACAACCTGATTGACGGCATGGGCATTAAGGGCGAATACGACCTGCTGATTTCCAACATCACGACGGCGAACACCGGCGACCCCGAAATTTTCCTTACGTGGTATTGGAAGAGCAACGCCGACGGCTCCAATCCGCAAAACGGCAGCGGCTATTCCAATCCCGCCTACGACGCCAAACTTGCCGAGCTAAGCTCCGAATTCGACGCCGCCAAACGTCGCCAACTTATCATTGACTTGCAACAAATTCTGCTCGACGACGGCGCGGCTTTGTTCTTCGGCTACCCGCAGACCAATATCATCAATGCCAAGTACGTCGACGGCGTTGTCATGTATCCTTCCGATTATTATTGGATTACAAAGCTGATTCGCCCCGCGAAGTGAGGTTGCCATGTTGCTTGACGTAAAAAATTTGGCGGTGTCTTACGGGAAAAATCCCAATCCGACGATAGTGGGCGTGAGCTTTGACTTGAACGACGGGGAAATTTTGGCGATAGTGGGCGAATCGGGTAGCGGCAAGACCACCGTTATCCGAGCGATACTCAACGTCTTACCGGGCGGCGGACGCGTCTCCGACGGCTCTATCGTCTTCGAGGGCAAGAATCTTTTGGAGCTTGACGCGGGCGGTTGGCGCAATCTGCGCGGAAAAAATATCAGCATGATTTTCCAGGACAGCGGCAACATGATGAATCCCGTCCACACAATCGGCAAGCAGTTCGTCGAATATATTCAAGTGCACAGCGACCTTGATAAAAAATCTGCGCGGGCTGTGGCGATTGAAAAATTGGAGCTGATGAATCTGCCCAACCCCGAAAATATTTTGAACTCGTACACGTTTGAACTTTCGGGCGGCATGAGACAACGCGTCGGAATTGCAATGGCGATAACGTTTCAGCCGAAGCTCCTGCTTGCCGACGAACCCACCTCCGCCCTTGACGTGACTACGCAAGCTCAAATCGTCGGCGAACTCATGTTCATAACTCGCGGGTCGGGCGCGGCTATGATTATCGTCACGCACAATATCGGCGTCGCCTCCTACCTTGCCGATAACCTCATGGTCATGAGCGGCGGGCGCGTCGTCGAATACGGCAAGACTGCCGACGTTATCAATCGCCCGCAAGCCGCCTACACCAAAACTTTGCTGGCAAGCGTGCCCGAAATCGGAGGGCGTCGTTATGTCTGAAATGATTTTAAGCGTCGAACACCTCACAAAAAAATTCCCCGTATCGGGCGGGCGATTCTTGACGGCGTGCGACGATATATCCCTCAACGTGCGCAAAGGCGAAACCGTGGCGGTCGTCGGCGAATCGGGTTGCGGCAAGACCACCCTCCTCAAGGCGATTATGAACATGCAAAAGCCCACGTCGGGCAAAATCCTCTTCCACGGCGAGGACATCACTCAACTGACCGGCGAGGCTAAGCGGCAAAATTATCGTCATATCCAAATGGTTTTCCAAGACCCGACCGCCGCGTTCAATCCCAAAATGAAAATCCGCGACATCGTTTGCGAACCGCTCCTGAACTTTGATTTAATTTCCGCGAGCGACGTTGACACTAAGGCGCGGGAACTCCTTACGCAAGTGGATTTGCCCGCCGACTTCGTGAGCCGCTACCCGCACAATATGAGCGGCGGTCAACGTCAACGCGTGGCGATAGCGCGGGCTTTGGCATTGGAGCCTGAAATCATTGCCTGCGACGAGGCGACCTCCGCCCTCGACGTTTCCGTTCAAGACACGATTATTAAGCTCCTCGTCAAGCTCCAACGCGAAAAGGGCATAACGTACATTTTTATCTGCCACGATATGGCGTTGGTGAGCCTGTTCAGTCACCGCGTCGCGGTCATGTACCTCGGCAATATGATGGAGAAGCTCGACGGCGACAAGCTCAACGGTGCCCGCCACCCCTACACGCAAGCCCTGCTTAAAGCCGTTTTTTCGACCGACCAGGCTAAGAATCAGTACATCGGAATTTTGCCCGGCGACATTCCAAGCCCGTTGGATATTCCGAGCGGGTGCCCGTTCCAAAATCGTTGCGAGTATTGCCGGGCGCGGTGCCAAAGCGAAAAGCCTGCCTTCCGCGAGCTGGAACCGAATCACTTTGTGGCTTGCCATTATCCGTTGTAAAAATTTTATTGCGCTCGAACGCGGCGAGAAAGTTTCCTTTGTCGTAACGATTCAGCGCGACCGCTGTTTGGTTACTTTTCAAAAGTAATCCCGCCTTCCGCGAGCTTGAAGAAAATCACTTTGTGGCGTGCCATTATCCGTTGTGAAAATTTAAGCCCTTCCGTATCGGAGGGGCTGATTTTTTACTTCAGCGCGTCGAAGACTTCAAACGCCCGCTTGATAACGTCGTCGATGTCGAAGTAGCGATACTCCGCCAAACGTCCGACCGCCGTGATGTTTTTGAAACGCTTCAGTTCGTCGGAATACTTTTCGTAAGCCGCCCGCGCCTCGTCGGTGAAAATCGGATAATACGGCTCATTGACGCCCGCCACGTACTCTTGCGGATATTCGCGCAAAATGGTCGTGCGCTCAACCTGCGCGGGGTGAATCTGCTTAAACTCGGTGATTCGCGTAAAGTCGTAATTGTTCGGGTAGTTGACTACGGGAGCCGATTGGAACTGCTCGTCGTCGACGCTTTGGAAACGCATATCGATACTGCGGTAGGGCAGCGTGCCGAATTTTTTATCAAACAGCTCATCAAGTTGCCCCGTGTAAATCAACTGCCCCTTGAACTTGCGCCGGAACAGATAAGTTTGTTCGCCGCGCAACTCCATAACGTCATGAAAATCCGTGTTGAGCAGGAGCTTGATATTTTTATGGTCGAGCATGTTCTCCACGAGCCGCGTGTAGCCGCGCAGGGGCATTGCTTGAAACGGGTCGTTAAAATATCTGTCGTCGCGGCTGATTGAGATGGGAACGCGAGCGGTCACCGCGCCGGCGATTTTATCGGGCGACAAGCCCCATTGCTTTTCGCTGTAGTGCAGGAAGATTTTTTCGTAGATGAAATCCGCCAGGAACTGCAAATCGGCGTCGGCGGACTTTTTGAGCTCAAGTATCGGAATTTTATTTCCGTAATCGAAATTGCCGAGCAGAGCCGCCTCCAACTTATCAGCCAAGCGTGTCGGGAAAACCTCGCGCAACGTGTTCAAGTTAAAGGGCAATGGCACGGGTTTGCCGTCGACGACAGCCTTGACCTTGTGGAAGTACAAATGCCACTGCGTGAACCGCGACAGATATTCCCAAACCTGCGCGGAATCGGTATGGAACAGGTGCGGTCCGTACTTGTGAATCAGTATGCCGTTTTCGTCAACCTCGTCGTAGCAATTCCCCGCCACGTGTCGCCGCCGTTCAATCAGCAGGACTTTCTTGCCGACGGACGCGAATCGCTCCGCCAAAACCGAGCCTGCCATGCCCGCGCCGATTATCACCACATCAAACATTTAATCTGCCTCCTCGTCCAAAGTCTCAAGCAGAAAGCTCACGGGGCGAAAGCCGTCGTTGCAAGACAGCATTGCCGATTTGGGATTCTTCATCCAGCCCGAATAAAAATCCTCTGCGCCGTGCGCCAATGCCATTACGAACGGCGAAAGCGTTTCCCACGCGCTGAGGCAAAAACCGTCGGGGCGTTCCCAGCCGTTGGCGATAAAGATTTGCCCCTCCGTCATGTCGCACGCGTTTTCAAGCGGATTTTCGTAACGGGCTATCAAGTCGTCGTAGCGAGCCTTCCTGATAACCGTGATTCTGACTTTTTTCATTATACCACGCCTCCCATGCGAAAGACAGCCGACCCTTGCGAATCGACTGCCTTCCTTTATGTTAATTTACTTGATTCTTTTCAGCGCGTTATCGCGATTTGTCAAAGTCTCTTTCGGCGGCACTCCGTTGAGCTGCCCCGCTTGAACCTTCAACATTTGTAATATCGGCATATTAGGACGCTTTCCTTAGCCGAAGCTTAACCGCCAAATTAAACTTCCATTAGAAATTGCAAATCGCAAATAAAATTTCGCTCCGCCGTTGCGTTGTCAAGCCGCGAATTTTATAATGCAAGCACAGTATCAACAGGGCAGTTTTTTGCATTCAAGGAGGAGAGTGATTCATTATGACACCGCAGGAAGTCATCAAAACTTTCATTGCGACGCTTACCGGCAAAAGTTACACATATTCGAGCACGGTCGGCAAGACAATGTTGGATGACGCCGTAAAAGCCTCGTCGCGTTTTCTGAACATCCAAAACGCAATCGACAATATGAAGGCGGATCAGATTGAAGCCGAACGCGAGGCTGTCGAGGAGGTCTTGGGCGTCAACTACGCCGGCA
This sequence comes from uncultured Selenomonadales bacterium, assembly GCA_937877545.1. Classification (GTDB taxonomy): domain Bacteria; phylum Bacillota; class Negativicutes; order Selenomonadales; family Selenomonadaceae; genus Quinella. The sequence continues at coordinate 10,307 of CALFJE010000062.1, forward strand.
AAACCATTTCCGAGATCAGTTCGTCCATTCTGAAATCAAACGTAGCCAATTACGCTATCAACGCGGACACTTACGCGCCCTCAAGCTATGCCACCGTCAAGCGCGTGATTTTGGAGCGCAAGGCTTACATTTTCCTGGAAAAGTATTGCGGCATTCAAATGAACAATAAGCTTTGGTTCTATACCGATACGTCTTCAACCTACAGCGGCTCAAGCGGCAATAACGATACGGGCGCGATTAGCGGCGCGGACGCAAATATCACGCTCAAGGCGGGAGATGTCGTTTACGGCACCACGCTGACCGCCGCCGATTTGCAAGCCTTTGCTCAACAGGACGGCGCCTCCCTTCAAGCCGACGGCTCGCTCGTTATCGGCACGGGCGTAGAAAAGACTTCGCAATCCGTCGTTCCCGAAATCGGCAATAAATACACCGCCGCCTCCTCGACCGCGCAAAGTATCTCCACCGGCTCCGGCGATTGGCTTGTCACGGCGACTGCCGCCAACGATACCATTATCACGGGCGGCGCGGACTCGATTGACGCGGGCGCGGGCAACGATAAAATCACCGTCGGCGCGGATTATGCCTCCATACTCACGGGCGCGGGCAATGATACCGTCGAAATTTCCTCCGCCGTCAACAACGTCACGCTCGAAGACCTCAGTTCAACCGATACCTTGACTGTCAACGGCACTTTTTCCGTAGGCTCCGCGCAGGTTGAGGACGACGTGCTTGTCATTACCGATAAGACCGGCTCCCGCGTGATTCGTATCGACAACTACGCCGACGCCAAGGATGCCAAAGTCAACTCCACGACCTTGACCACATGGCTCAGCCGCGCAGGTTTTGACATCGATAACCTTGAAGTGACCGCTATGGAAAGCGTCGAGGAGGAAACGCCGACTTTGCTGTCCGCATTAGCCGAAGACGCCGTCGGGCAAATCGAGGAGGAGGGCTATCAACCGCCCGAAACCGATTCCGTTTCCGCCGCCACTTCGGAAACGCAAGATATTTCGTCGGGCAGGAGCAACGTCGTCGATTTGAGCAAGGTAACAATCACGAGCGGCTCCGTCACGGCGGGCAACACAACCCTCGGCGCAATTTCAAGCGAATTCCCCGATATTTCGACCTTCCACAAGAACGGCTTGACGATTAAACTCCTCGGCGTGTCGACCGATACCTCGGACGGCAACCCAAGCAAAGCCGTCGCCAAAACTTTAGACCAGCTCACCGACGACCAAAAGACCGTACTTGGCGGCTTGTTCAAGTGGTGGGCTAAGGAGGCAATCAATCTCAACGAGGACAGCTACGACCTCGAATTCGGCTCTTCGACGACCAAGGAGGTTAAAGTCGTCTTTTACAACGGCAGCAAATATCTCGCGGCAATTTGGGGTTCGGGTGCCAATTCCATTACCCTTACAATCAACATGAAGTATTACACGGGCATAGACCCCGATAACGTCGACGGCGAAAGCTCCGGGCAAGGCAACCTCGACCGCACGCTTGCTCACGAATTCAATCATGCCATTTTGGGCGCGAACATCAATTATTTCTTTGCCTTGCCGCAATTTATCAAGGAGGGCATGGCGGAGCTTACTCACGGCATTGACGACTTCCGCGCCGGCAGAATCTTTGAAGTTGCCGCCGACGCTTCCAGGCTCAGCAAAGTTTTAAGTGTCAGCGATACCGGCACGGGCACCTCCGACGCCTATGCGGGCGGCTACATGTTCCTGCGCTACCTCGCCAAGCAAGGGGCTCTTCAACAGCTCGTCGACTACGCCAACCCCGACGAGGGTGAAAGTTGGACGATAAATAAGACCACCGCCACTTACACCGTCGACGGAGAAATTGTGGCTACGATCAGCGGGCTCAAAAGCGGGCTCGTCACCACGGGCAACCTCATTGACGGCATAAGCGTTAAGGACGGCGTGATTACCCTGTCGCAAAAAGTCCTCGGCACGACCAAGGTAACGCTTACAAGTGATAATTATACCCTCGCGCTCGCCGACGACCTCGCCGATAACACCGTCACAATCAGCAATAAGGCTTGGACTGTCAAAAACGGCACGGCTACCCTCAAGGGCAACGCAACGGCAGGCTACACCCTTGCAAGCGATGCCAAGAGTATAACCTACACGGCGGCGAAAAATAATCAAACCCTCGCGACTGTAAGCGGGCTGGCAAAAAGCGGCGTCACGGCAGACGACTTCCCAACCGACAGCAATGTTATCACGCTGAAAAGCAACATGCTCGCCACCTCCAAAATTTCGGTTTCGGGCGACGGCTACACGCTTGCGCTCGACAGCTCCTTCCGCCCCGGAATGACTTATCCGTATTGGAGCATAAGCGGCACCACCGCCACTTATAAATACGATACCACGGCGGGCTTCACTCTCTCGACCGACAGCAAGGTTGCCAATTATTCCAAGGCGGCAACAACGACCCTCGCTACCGTCAGCGGGCTCAAGAAGGGCTTGACCGCAAGCGGCGGTTCCGTCGACGGCATAACCGCAAGCGGCAACGTCATCACGCTAACCGATAAAGTCCTCGGCACGTCCAAAGTCACCGTCAAAGGCGATTATACTCTCGCGCTTGCCGACAGCGTTACGACGCCCGTTCAGCAAACGCCGTATTGGAGCATAAGCGGCACCACCGCCACTTATAAGCAGGAAACCTCGGCTACTTTCAAGCTCGCGGCGAACGGCAAATCTGCCACTTACAATAAGCCGACAACCACGACCCTTGCAACTATAACCGGGCTCAAAAAGGGCTTGACCGCAACAGACGGCTCCGTCGACGGCATAACCCTAAGCGGCGATACAATCACTTTGGGCGCAAAAGTTCTCGGCACGTCCAAGGTTACCGTCAAGGGCGATTATACTCTCGCGCTTGCCGACGACGCTCCGACAGCTACTCAGCAAACGCCCTATTGGACTGTCAAAGGCACGACCGCCACTTATAAGCAGGATACCACGGAAAGCTTCACCGTTGCGGAAAACGGCAAGTCCGCTACTTACAATAAGCCGACAACCACGACCCTTGCAACTATAACCGGGCTTAAAAAGGGCTTGACCGCAACAGACGGCTCCGTCGACGGCATAACCCTAAGCGGCGATACAATCACTTTGGGCGCAAAAGTTCTCGGCACGTCCAAGGTTACCGTCAAGGGCGATTATACTCTCGCGCTTGCCGACGACGCTCCGACAGCTACTCAGCAAACGCCCTATTGGACTGTCAAAGGCACGACCGCCACTTATAAGCAGGATACCACGGAAAGCTTCACCGTTGCGGAAAACGGCAAATCCGTCACCTACAATAAACCGACGACTAAAACCCTTGCAACTATAACCGGGCTTAAAAAGGGCTTGACCGTAACCGACGGAGCAATCGACGGAATCACCCTAAGCGGCGATACCATAACTTTAACCGATAAAGTTCTCGGCACGTCGAATGTTACCGTCAAAGGCGATTATACCCTCGCGCTCCCCGACAGCATGACGACCGTCTTAAACGAAAATCGTTGGCAAGTCAACAAGACCACCGCCACTTACGATAACGTTCGGCTACCATATTTCACAGTCGCGGCGAACGGCAAATCCGCCACTTACAATAAAGAAAAAGTTCTTAGCACCCCCGTAAGCGTCAAAGGTTTGAAGAGCGGCGCGAAGGTCGGCGAAGACGGCACCGTTGCGGGCGTCACCTTGGACGGCACGACAGTAACATTGGCGGACGATGATTTGTTCGGCAATAAAGTTGAAGTTAAATTGGCGGACGGCTACACGCTTACAAGTCAGCTTACGACTTCCACAGGTACCGCAACCGCTTGGACTGTCAAAAAGGGTACGGCGACCCTCAAGCAGGACATGACTGCCGGCTACACGCTCACCGAAAACGCAAAGACAGGCGTCAAGACGCTCACCTACTCTGCGGCTAAGACGGGCAAATCTGCCGTAACTTTGGCGACGGTAACCGGGCTGAATTCGGCTTTGACGGATGATAACGGCTCGCTGTCCGGGCTTTCGCAAAACTTGACCGACAAGACCGTTATATTCGATAACCGCGTCTTGGGCACGTCGAATATCGTCGTCAAGGGCGGCTACACGCTCTCGCCCGTCACCGGCGGCACCTACGCCGTCCCGACCGCCGCCAAGACCGATACCTATTGGACTGTCAGCGGCAACAAGGCGGTTTACAAGACCGGCGAAATCGGCTACTTCACCGCCGCCAACGACACGACTCTTAAGTACACCAAGGAAAAGGTTCAAGAGACTCACGCGACGATAAGCGGCGTAAACAGCACCGCCACGCCCGACAGCTTCTCGATAAGCGGCAGTGTTATCACGCTTGCGGCTTCGGCACTCGTCGACAATCCCAACGCCAATACCAAAATCACGCTCGGCAAAAAGGACAATTACACTTTGCAACTCGGCAGCGGTATCGCCAATGTCGAATACAGCGCGCCCTCTTGGACTTACGCCAAAAACGTTGCAACTTATGCGACGGCGGTCAGGACGGCGGGCTATTCCACCTCGACGGACGGCAAGACGATAACTTACATTCCCGCCCTCGACAGCAAGAAACGCCCCGTTTCCACGACCCTCGCTACAATCAGCGGCTTGAAGTCGGCAGACGGCATTTACGTTAGCAACAACGTCATCACGCTTTCGGAAGCCGACCTCAACGCCCAAAAGGTTACGCTCTCCACGACCAACGACTACAGCTTGGCACTAAACAGCAGCGTCGCCACGCCTACACTTTCGCGGACGGAATGGAGCTCGAACAACACGACGACGGCTAAGCTTATGGGTATCATCTCGGCGGGCTACACGGTAAAGAACGCCAAGACAATCACCTATTCCCCGCAAACGACGCAGACGCTCGCGACGGTTAAAGGGCTTGCCGATAAGACGACACAACTGGGCGCGATTGGCATTTCTGATAAGATTATAAATCTTTCGGGTTCGCAGCTCGGCAAGAAGGTCGAAGTCAGCGGCGATTACGAATTTAATTTCGCGGGCGATTACAACGACGCGGCGATAGTGGCAAGTAAGGAGAACGATACGATAACCTGCGCGGGTTCGGGCTTATCTGTGACGGGCGGCAAGGGCGACGATTATATTGACTTTGCTGTCGGCGGCGCGGGCAATGTGTTCGTGTACGCTTCGGGCGACGGCAACGACGTTATCGCGGACTTCACGCCGTCCAAGGATAAGGTTAAGGTCACGAGCGGCAAATCCGTTTCGGTCAAAGGTGACGGCAACGATGTCCTAATCACTGTCGACAGCGGCACGATTAAGCTTGAAGGCGCGGCGGGTCAAACCATCTCCGTCATAGTGAAGAATACCGAAAAAGAATTCCCGACCAAAGCCGCCTCGGCTGATTTGCTTGACTCGGATAACTTCCTCACGTCGGACGCGCAAATCGACACGATAACCGACGGCTCCGGTGCACTCGACGACTTGAACGCGACGACCTTAACTTCCACAGATTTGACGACACTCACCAAGCAAAACAATTTGATAACTTATGGCAAGAAGTAAAATCTGCGCGGAGGCTTTAAACCCGTCGACTAATCTCGGCGGGGATTTTTTTTGCACAAAAAAACTTTCGCAAATGCTTGCCAATTCCACTTGGAGGGGATACTGTAGCAGAGAAAAGGAGATGAATACTTACGGCAACTCAGCAAGAGGTAATTCAACGTTTATGAACCGTCTTGGGACTACTGCCAAAACGGATACAAGTTCAATCGATGAGGCTGTCCGCTACGCTACCAAGTTTAACAGCTTGACGGATTTGAAAACACAATTTTTGAGTGACATCCGAACAGCGAACGACCTGTTTATTCTGAAAGCCCTCCCGCATGGGTTAGAGGCATCACTTGCGCTAATCGAAGAATCTTTCGGGTTTGCCTTAGGCGGTATGGCGTGCGACGTTATCAATATAAAATTGGATTATGACATTGCCGCTTCAAGTCATTGGCTCTCAAGCGGCAATGCTACGCTCAATGCGCCGTGTTATGCGGGCAGCTACACTTTGCTCCGCTACATGGCTAACGGCGTGACAGTCGTGAGCCGGGCAGGTGACGATACTATTTACAATAATGATTACGTATCAAAAATCAGCGTAAATAGTAGCGACGGCAACGACGTTATCAACGGCTTCAACGAATCAAGCACGCTCCAAATCGGCGGCGGCAATATAACTCTGCAAGGCGCGGCAAGTCTTTCCGCAGTCAACATCATTGCCGAGAATACATTAACCTTAACGGACAGCTCTGCCGCGCAGGTTTCCGACCTTTCGGCGACGACAAATAAACCTACTCCCTAATTCCTAATTCCTAATCCCTGGTTGGGGATTTTTTGTGCGCAACGGTTGATTTTGAATTATCGACGTGCTAAGATTTTCACGCAGAATTATAATCAGCAATTATGCAAAGGAGGATTTCAATGATTGATATTAGCGACAGAGTGCGCAACAAAGACTTGCTCGGCAAGATAGTCAGCGCGGAGGAAGTGGCGAATTGGATTCAGCCGGGCTGGACAATCGCTTGCAGCGGCTTCACGGCTTCGGCTTACCCCAAAGCTGTCCCGCTCGCGCTAGCCGAACGCATGAAGAAAGACCCCTTCCAAGTCAACATCTGGACGGGAGCCTCAACCGGTCCCGAACTCGACGGCGCACTTGCCGAAGTCAAGGGCATTAAGCAACGCCTGCCCTATCAGACCGACAGCAAGCTCCGCCCCGAAATTAACGACGGCACCGTTGACTATCTCGACCTGCACCTCAGCGAATCCGCGCAGTTGACCCGCACGGGCTTTATCAAGAAGAATATCGACTTCGCGCTCGTGGAGGCTTGCGCCATAACCGAGGAGGGCAACCTTATCCCGACGACCAGCCTTGGCAACGCCGCAAGCTACGTTCAAAGCGCGGATACCGTCGTCGTCGAAGTCAACACCACCCAACCTTTGGAGCTGGAGGGTATGCATGACGTTTACGTTCCGCTTGACCCGCCCAATCGTCTGCCGATACCGATTGTCCACGCCGACGACCGCATCGGTACAACGTACATTCCCTGCACGCCCGATAAGATTAAGTTCATCGTTCCCTGCGACGTGAAAGACCATACCCGCGACCTCTCGCCCATTGACGACAACTCAAAGAAAATGGCGGAGTTCACCCTCGAATTCCTTAACGCCGAGATTAAAGCCGGTCGTATGCCCAAACAACTCCTGCCGCTTCAATCGGGTGTCGGCAATGTGGCAAACGCCGTTTTGGAGGGCTTCGTCGAAGGCGATATGGGCGACCTCGTTGTTTACACGGAAGTCATTCAAGACGCCATGCTCGACCTTATCGACGCCGGCAAGCTCAAGTTCGCAAGTGGTACCGCGTTCAGCCCCTCGCCCGCCGGCATGGACAGATTTTATAAGGATATCGACAAATACCGCAAATATATCCTGCTCCGCCCCGAAGAAATTTCCAACTCGCCCGAAGTCGTGCACAGGCTCGGCGTTATCGCCATGAATACCGCCCTTGAGGTCGACATCTACGGCAACATAAATTCCACGCACGTAACGGGTACCAAAATGATGAACGGTATCGGCGGCAGCGGCGACTTTGCCCGCAACGCTTACCTGACAATTTTCTACACGCCCTCGACGGCTAAGGGCGGCAAAATCAGTTCAATCGTTCCCATGTGCTCGCATATCGACCACACCGAACACGACGTGGACGTTATTATCAGCGAATACGGTATCGCCGACCTGCGCGGCTTGGAGCCTCGTCGTCGTGCGCTTGAAGTCATCAACAAATGCGCTCACCCCGATTATAAGCCGTTGTTGCTCGACTATTACGAACGCGCCCTCGCCGCCACCAAAAAAGCCGCCACGCCGCACCTCCTCGACGAGGCGTTGAGTTTCCATACCAGATTTTTACAGACAGGAGACATGCACAAATGAAAAGTTTTCAAGAGGCAGTAAAAGCCCGCCGCACAATCTACAAGCTCGGCAGAAATATTCCCGTGTTGCAAGCGGAGATAATCGCGGCGGTTGAGCGCATGACCAAAGACATCCCCACGGCGTTCAACATGCAATCGGCGCGTATCGTCGTGACAATGCTTGATCACCACGAAAACGTTTGGGACATCACTAAGTCCGCGCTGAAGAAAATCGTTCCCGCCGACAAATTCGCGGCAACCGAGGCTAAGATTGACGGCTTCGCGGCGGCTTACGGCACGATTCTGTTCTTCGAGTCGAGCAACATGATTAAAGCCATGCAAGACCAATTCCCGCTTTACAAAGACAATTTCCCCGGCTGGGCAATGCAGGCTAACGGTATGTTGCAATTCGCGATTTGGACGGCTCTGGAGGATTTGGGCTTGGGCGTCAATCTTCAGCATTACAACCCGCTTATCGACGAGGATATCAAGAAAATCTTTGACCTGCCCGACAGCTGGGATTTGGTGGCGCAAATGGTCTTTGGCGAAAAATTGGAAGACGCGCCGCCGATTGAGAAAATCCCGACCGGCTCCCGCGTGAAAATCTTCAGAGAAGTCTGAGACAGCTTAGGAGGCTTAACGAAATGTTTAAAGTTTTGGGCGTAGACCACATTGGCATAGCGTCGACGGATTTGGCTGACGGCGAATTTTGGAAATTGCTCGGCTTGGAGTGCACGGGCGAGGAAACCGTCGCGGAGCAGAAAGTCACGACGGCATTCTATCCTACGACCGCCGATCATCAACACGGCGAAATTGAGCTTCTCGTTGCCAGCGAGGCAGGCAGCCCGATTGAAAAGTTCATCGAGAAAAACGGCGGACGCGGCGGCATTCAGCATATCGCCCTGCGCGTGGACAATCTGGAAGCGGCTCTTGCCGACCTCAAAGCTAAGGGCGTCAAGCTCATCGACGAAAAGCCGCGTAAGGGCGCGGGCGGCGCAAGTATCGCGTTCATTCACCCGAAGGCTACTCACGGCGTCCTCCTCGAACTCTGCCAACGTGATTAAAAAGGGGCGAATTTAATGGCGACAGTTCAAGAAAAAATCGCCTTGATGCACGCCAAGAAGGATAAGATTCTTCAAGGCGGCGGCAAGGCGCGTATCGATAAACAGCACGAAAAGGGCAAGATGACGGCTCGCGAACGCATTGAGATGTTTTTCGACGAGGGCACCTTCGTTGAACTTGATATGTTCGTCAAGCACCGTTGCACCAATTTCGGGCAGGAAAAGAAAGACCTCCCCGGTGAGGGCGTCGTGACGGGCTACGGCACTGTCGACGGCAGATTGGTCTACGCCTTCGCGCAGGACTTCACGGTCGAGGGCGGCTCTCTCGGCGAAAAGCACGCGCATAAAATCTGGAAGGTCATGGATTTGGCTATGAAAATGGGCGCACCGCTTATCGGCATAAACGATTCGGGCGGCGCACGCATTCAAGAGGCTGTCGACGCGCTCAGCGGCTACGCGGGCATTTTCTTCCGCAACACAGCTGCCAGCGGCGTCATTCCCCAAATCTCCGTCATCATGGGACCCTGCGCGGGCGGCGCGGTTTATTCTCCCGCCATAACCGATTTTATCTACATGGTCAAAAATACCAGCCAAATGTTTATAACGGGTCCGGCGGTTATCAAGTCGGTTACTGCCGAGGAGGTCACGGCTGAAGAGCTTGGCGGCGCAATGACGCACAACACGAGGTCGGGCGTGGCGCACTTCGCGGCGGAGGACGAAAAGGACTGCATCGAGCAAATCCGTTACCTGCTCAGCTTCCTGCCCAGCAACAACCTTGAGGACGCGCCGTTGGTTTTCAATAACGACGACCCCGACCGTCAAGACGAGGAGCTTAACACGATTATCCCCGACAATCCAAACGCGCCTTACGACATGAAGGACGTTATCCGCATGATTGTCGACAACGGCGAATTTTACGAAGTTCATCATCATTTCGCCACGAATATTATCACGTGCTTTGCGCGATTCGGCGGGCGCAGCGTCGGCATTATCGCCAATCAACCTTCCGTCATGGCGGGCTGTCTCGACGTTGACGCTTCGGATAAATCTGCGCGGTTCATTCGTTTCTGCGACGCCTTTAATCTGCCGCTCGTGAATTTAGTTGACGTGCCCGGCTTCCTGCCCGGCGTCGACCAGGAATATAACGGCATAATCCGTCACGGCGCGAAGATGCTTTACGCTTACTCCGAGGCGACCGTCCCGAAAGTTACGGTTATCACGCGCAAGGCTTACGGCGGCTCGTATATCGCTATGTGCTGTCGTGAATTGGGCGCGGATCAAGTTATGGCGTGGCCTTCCGCCGAAATCGCGGTTATGGGGCCTGCCGGCGCGGCGAACATCATTTTCCGCAAAGACCCCGATAAGGAGCAAAAGACCGCCGAATACGTCGAGGAGTTCGCGACACCCTACAAGGCGGCTGAACGCGGCTATGCCGATATGGTTATCGAGCCTAAGGAGACGCGTCCGCTGATTATAACCGCTCTCAACGCCCTCGCCAGCAAGCGCGAAGTCGGTCCCGCAAAGAAGCATGGAAATATCCCGCTCTAAGGAGGAATTCCCGTGTCCGATAAAATTAAACCCGAAATTATCGCGGCAATCACGGCGGCTGTTCAATCAATGTGCGGCGGCGGCAAGGTCGTAGCCGTCACTATCAAGCGCAACGATAACTGGGCTTTGGCGAATAAGCTCGGCAAATGATACGGAGGTAATGATTCAATGGCAATTAAAAAGTTCAACGTCACTGTGAACGGCACGACTTACGAGGTCGAGGTCGAGGAAGTCAAGGCGGAAGGCGGCGCGGCTCCCAAAGCGGCTCCGAAGGCGGCACCTGTAGCGGCTCCCGCTCCCAAGGCGGCTCCGGCACCTGCGGCGGCTCCCAAAGTAGCGGCGGGCGCGGGCGAACATTCTATCGATGCTCCCATGCCCGGCAAAATCATTAAGCTCGTCGCCAACGAGGGCGCGGCTGTCAAGGCGGGCGACGTCCTCCTTATCCTCGAAGCCATGAAGATGCAGAACGAAATCACCGCCGACGCCGACGGCACCGTCAAGAAATTCAACGTCACGGCGGGTCAATCCGTCAAGGCTCACGAGTCGCTCGTTATCCTCGGCTAAAATTCTTTCGACAACAAAAAGAGCACGCCTCCGATTTTGGGAGACGCGCTCTATTTTTTTGTCCATCGTATGGTTGTCGGTAAACGGAGCGTTTCGGATTCTCATTCGCAAATTATTGTTCCATGTATGACTAATCCGTTATATGATTTAGCCATTTTAGTTCGCCATTTACGGATGCAAGCTCTGCATGGATGTTATCTCTTTGGCAATCATCGCATATGGGCGGATTCCATTTTTTTGCACATTCTTCGCATAGTCCTTTACCACATCCTCCACACTGTGCGATGGCGTCTCTTTCAGGGTGATTGTAACATTTCATAAATAAACACCGTCCTTATTTTCCTCATAATGTCTCCAAGCTTGTCGTGAAGGTAATTCAGGCTCCGTCGACAGGCTCGGAGAAAATTTTACGCTTGTTGCCAAGAGGACGACTCGCGATTGTAGACGTAGCTCTCGCCGCTTGCAAGCTTGACCGTCGCCGAAACGCTGCCCGTCGTGCCAATAACAGCCGTCTCGCCCGTGTTGAAGGCAATGGCAACGGCGTTATCGCTGACCGCCGTCGCAACGATGTCACTCAACACCGCGTCGCAGAAATGAATCGTATCGACCTGCGCGGCGTTGAAGACCAAATCGTTACCGTCGTTCTTGCCGGCAAAAATGTTATCCGTCGCGTCCCAAGAAGCTCCTTGCCAATAACCGTTGGCATAAATTAGGCGTGTACCGTCGGCAAATTGATAAACAGGTATCGTCGCCTGCCCGGCCGCCCCATAAAGCAGAGTTGCCTGAACCGTCGACAATTCTTTTATTCTGCCAATCGCCCCAGAGTTCATTATTGCCACCGGAAGAGACAGCGTTTATATTCGTTATGCCCGAATAGCTTTGCCAGCCACGCTCGCCGCTAAGGAAAATGCTTTTGTTGTAATCGCCCGTGAGCCAGTTATCATAAACCGTAAGCTCGCTATTGCCATTACCCGAAAAACGATTTACATCGCTATAATATTGCACATCGCCATAAACACCTGCAAGTGCCAAACCGGTAGTGCTCCGGCCATCAGTAGAGTAGTTAAAAACCCTATTCGTCCAGCTGTCGTTATATGCAACTATACTACCGCCGTTGTGCCCATAAGCTATAAGAGCGTTTCCACTCCGGTCAAAATTCGCGCCGTTGGGTACATACAAAACATCACCATCGACACCTGTTTTGAAACTTGTTTCATAGGCAACACACTCCTTTTTAAAAAATTTTTGACGAGGTTATCGCGGTACTGTAAAATAAAATTAAGGAGTGATTTATAATGAGTTATAAGCTTTGGGATTTTTTCAAGGAATTGCAAACGGATTATGAACTCGTCGATTTGACGCACCCGCTGGATAACGACAGCCCCTATTGGGCGGGCATACCCGACGGCTCAGTCGAACTTTGCAAGACGTGCTTTGATTGGGGCAACCCCATGCTCGACTGCCTGATTCAAACGTTCAAGTTCCCCGGACAATTCGGCACGCATATCGACTTCCCCGGTCATTTCATTAAGGGCGGCAAGCTCAGCGAGGCTTACGACGTGCGGCATATGATTTACCCGCTGTGCGTCGTCGACATAAGCGCGAAGGTCGCCGAGGACGTGCACTACGCGGCGACGGCGGAAGACATCAAGGCTTACGAAAAAATTTACGGCGCGATACCCGACGGCGCGTTTGTCGCGCTTTATAGCGATTGGGCTAAGCATTGGCCCGACATGAATAAAATTTCGGGCATTGCGGACGACGGCTCCGAGAATTTCCCCGGTTGGAGCCTCGACGCGCTCAAATACATTTACGAGACGCGAAACGCCGCCGCCAACGGTCACGAGACTTTGGACACCGACGCTTCCGCAGAGGCGGCTAAGGCGGGCGATTTGGCTTGCGAACGCTATCTGCTCTCCAAGGGCAAACTCCAAGTCGAAGTCATGACGAACCTCGACAAAGTGGCTCCCGCCGGCGCATTGCTTATCGTGACGTGGACGAACATCAAAGGCGCGACGGGCTTACCTGCGCGGGTGCTTGCCATTACGCCGCGATAAACATTTACGCAACAAAAAAACTCCCCGTCGTTTTGACGAGGAGTTAATTTTTTTTTATCGCAAGCCGCGTGCCGAGCTTGTACTATTGCTGTATCGGACAATCGCCACGGCGTAGAGAGCCGAACAGACAGCCGCCAATATGTAGCTGAGCGTGTAGCTGAGCCCGAAGCCAATCGGCGCGTGCAAAATGTAAGTCGATACCATGTACATATAAAACGTGCCGGGGACGACCGCCATGAGGTAAGGCATATTGTTGCGAATCATGTAGACGGCAATCATGGCGAAGGCGAAGACAGCAATCGTCTCGTTCGCCCAAGAGAAATATCTCCACAGCAACGCGAAGCCGCTCTTGTCGGTTTTGGCGAAATAGAGGACAGCTGCCACGATCGCAAAGATAATAAACGCGAGGACAAACGTGTTGAGCTTTTTCTTGTTGTCAATGTGGAGCGCGTCGCCAATCATTAGGCGCAACGCCCGCAACGCCGTATCGCCCGACGTGATAGCCAAGACTATAACGCCGAGCACCGCAACCATACCGCCGACGGAGCCGAGCATATCTTTGGCGATAATGCCCACGACGACCGTCGCCGTCTTAAAGAGATTTTCCTCCGTGGCAATGCCGGCATTAACCGCGCCCATAGCCGCAGCCGCCCAAGTCATGGCGATAAACCCTTCGGCAATCATGGTGTTGTAGTAGATTAGCCGCCCGTATTTTTCATTCGTGACGGAACGGGCAATCAGCGTCGCCTGTGTGGAGTGGAAGCCGCTCGTTATGCCGCAAGCTACGGTTATGAAGAAAATCGGGATAAAGTGTTCGCCGTAGGGATGGACGTTCGCGACGCCCGCCTCCCAGACCTCCGTTAGCGGGTAGCCGTTAATGAACAGTCCGAAGAATATCCCGACCGCACTGAGCAACAGAATCGCGCCGAAAATCGGATAAATGCGCCCGATAATTTTATCAATCGGCAACAGCGTCGCTGTCAAGTAATACAGGAGAATTACGGCGTAAACCAATATGATACTCGAACTGAGCGTGGAAACATCGCCGCCGATAATTTGAGCCACGAACAAATCGCCCGGCGTGTAGATAAAGACAACGCCGACCAAAAGCAGAAGCAGGCAAACGAAAATGTGATAGACGCCGTAGACGCCGTTGCCCAAGAAGCGGCGCATGAGGGCGGGCATTTGCTCACCGTTGTTGCGGAGGAAAATCATGCCGCTCATATAATCGTGGAACGCGCCGCCGATAACACAGCCTATCGGTATCGTGATAAACGCTATCGGACCGAAGAGGATACCTTGAATCGGACCGAGCACCGGACCGGTACCGGCAATGTTGAGCAGTTCGATAAGGCAATTCTTCCATTTGTTCATGGGAACGTAATCAACGCCGTCTTGCAATTTAATGGCGGGCGTCTGCGCGGAGGCATTGGGTTTCATGACGCGTTCGCAAAACGAGCCGTAAATCGCCGCCCCGACGATGAGAATCACCAAGCCTATTATGAACGTAATCAAAACTTTTCACTTCCCTTTTAGTTGCTAGCTGCTAGCTACTGACTACTAACTACTAACTTAATCTGCGCGGTTGACGTCCTCAATCGAAGTTTCAATTTCCTCCATCTTGTAAGCCTCGATGATGTCGCCCTCTTTGAAGTCGCGATAGTCAACAATCGAAATGCCGCACTCGTAGCCCGCCGCAACTTCCTTGACCTCGTCCTTAAAGCGGCGGAGCGAATCAATCTCGCCGTCGAAAACCTCAATGTTGTCGCGCAGAATACGAATCTTGCTGTTGTTGAAAATCTTGCCCTCCAAAACGTAGGAACCCGCAACCAAAGCCTTGCTGAACTTCATGACCTTGCGAATCTCCACGCGCCCTTGAATGACTTCCTTAAACTTCGGAGCCAACAAGCCGCTCATGGCGTCCTGCACGTCGTGAATCGCGTCGTAGATAACGCGGTAGGTACGAATGTCGATATTCTCCGTGACGGCGGACTTGCGGGCGTTATTATCGGGGCGCACGTTGAAGCCGAGGATTAAAGCGTTCGACGAGGAGGCAAGCATAACGTCATTTTCCGTGACCGCGCCGACGCCCGAATGCACGATATTGACGCGAACCTCGTCGTTTTTGTTGAGAGCAAGCAACGCGCCCGACAGAGCCTCAATCGAGCCTTGAACGTCAGCCTTGATGACGATGTTAAGGTCTTTAAGCGAGCCGGCTTGAATCTGATTAAACAGGTCGTCGAGCGAAACTTTCTTGGACTTGATTAAATCGTTGCGCTGACGTTCGATGCGGTGTTCGGCGATAGACTTGGCAAGCTTTTCGTCGAGAGCCGCTAAGATGTCACCCGCCGCCGGTACGTCGTTCAAGCCCAAAACTTCGACGGGAACACTGGGAGCCGCCTTTTTGAGGCTGTCGCCGCGTTCGTTCATCATGGCGCGAACTCTGCCGTAAGTGGTGCCCGCAACAATGTAGTCGCCGATACGGAGCGTGCCGTTTTGAACGAGGACAGTTGCAACGGGACCGCGCCCCTTGTCGAGCTGAGCCTCAATTATGACGCCGCGAGCCTCGCGATTGGGATTGGCTTTGAACTCTTGGACGTCCGCCTCGAACAGAATTTCCTCCAGCAAATCGTTAATACCGATATTCTTTTTGGCGGAAACCTCAACCATAGTGGTATCGCCGCCGAAGTCGCGGCTGACCAATCCGTGCTCCAAAAGCTCCTGCTTAACGCGCATGGGATTCGCGCCGGGCTTATCGATTTTGTTAATGGCAACGATAATCGGGACGTTGGCGGCTTTGGCGTGATTGATAGCCTCAATGGTCTGGGGCATGACGCCATCGTCGGCGGCTACGACCAAAATCGCGATGTCGGTGACCTGCGCCCCGCGAGCACGCATGGCGGTAAAAGCCTCGTGCCCCGGCGTGTCGAGGAAGACGATTTTGCGGTCGTTGCAAATGACTTGATACGCGCCGATATGCTGAGTGATACCGCCCGCCTCGGTGGAAGTGACGCGGGTTTTGCGGATAACGTCCAAAAGTGAGGTCTTGCCGTGGTCGACGTGCCCCATAACCGTGACGACGGGCGGACGGATTTTAAGCGTAGCGGGGTCGTCTTCGATTTCGGGGATAAGCGTCGGGTCAACTTCGGGCGGAAGCTCCTCGGCATTAACGCCGAACTCTGCGGCAACCAGCGCGGCTGTCTCGAAGTCAATCACCTGGTTAATCGTGGCGACGACGCCCATAAGCAACAGCTTCTTGATAACCTCGACGGCGGTACAGCTCATCTTGCTTGCCAAATCCTTAACGGCAATGCTTTCGCCAACCTTGATGTGCGTCGGGCGGGCGATTTCGGCTTTATGGACGGGCTGAGGCGCGGGGCGATTCTTTTTGCGGGCGGATCTCGGCGGACGCTGTTTGGTGTCGGAGGCTTGAGCCGCTTGAGTTTTGGCGGCTTCCTTGGCATTTGCGGGACCTTGACGGTTGCGGTTGCGCTGACGATTATTTTTGCCGCCGTCCTCGCGAGTACGTTCGCCGCGATTTTTCGATTGACGGTCGCCGCGTTCCCCGCGATTGTCCTGCTTATCCTGCGAACGCGTTTCGGGCTTATCCTGCGCGGGTTTCGGACGATTATCGCGCCCGCGAACCTCCTGCTTATCGCCGCGAACTTCGGGCTTATCCTGACGCGGACGGTTATCGCGACGTTGTTGAGGTTGCGGCTGAGCTTGCGTCTTGGGTTTCTGTTCGGCTTTGACTTCGACTTTGGGCGCGGGCTTCGGTTCGGGCTTTTGCTCGACTTTAGGCGCGGGCTTTTGTTCGACTTTGGGTGCAGGTTTCGACTGTTTAGGTTGCGGCTGAGGCTTAGCGTCGGCTTTGGGCTTAGCGGCTTTGCCTTGCGCTTGAGGTTGCGGCTTTTGCTCGACCTTAGGCGCGGGCTTTTGTTCGACCTTGGGCGCGGGCTTCTGCTGTTTAGGTTGAGGCTGAGGCTTAGCGTCGGCTTTGGGCTTGACGGCTTTGCCTTGTGCTTGAGGTTGCGCCTTGGGCTGAGCGGCGGGTTGCAGCGCGGCGGGTTGCGGCGCGGGCTGTTTGCGACGACTGAACGCCGTCTTTACCAGCTGATACGCCTCCTCCTCTACGCCCGAAAACTTGTTTTTGACTTTGACCTTGCTTTTTTTCAGAAAGTCGATAATTACTTGCGCGTCCTGATTGAATTCGTTCGCCATGTCATAGATTCTGTACTTGACCGGTTTTGACATAGATCCACCCCCGTTGGAATTTTATTTCATGAGAATGTTCTCCTTTATTTTATCGTAGACTTCGGCGGGCACCTTGGCTTTTAAGACCTTATCGAAATTGCGACGCTTGCAGACGGTTTCCGCGCAGATTGGCGACTTGCAGAGATAAGCTCCGCGACCCGCCGCCTTGCCCGTCTCGTCAAGCGCAATGCCCTCGGCAGTCTTTACCACGCGGAGCAATTCGGACTTGTGACGGACTTGACGGCACGCGACGCAGCGGCGCATTTCGATTGGCTTAATCGCCGTACCCTTGGCAGTCTTACCTTTGGACATCATCTTACCTCTTTGAATATTTTTAAGTTGAAGCCGCGAAGACGCAAGCTCCGCGACCCGACGCCTTTCCCGTCTCGTCAAGCGCAATGCCCTCGGCAGTCTTCACCACGCGAATCAGCTCGGACTTGTGGCGGACTTGACGGCACGCGACACAGCGGCGCATTTCGATTGGCTTAATCGCCGTACCCTTGGCGGTTTTGCCCTTAGACATTATTTTTTGCCTTTCTTCGCACGCGGCTTGAAAACGGCTTTTGCCTCCGAAATGTCGACTTCGTGCATATCGTCGGAAAGCGGCGACTGACTTGCCTGCTTCATGCTCTTAATATCAATCTTCAAGCCGGTGATTCGGGCGGCGAGGCGAGCGTTTTGCCCCTCCTTGCCGATAGCCAAGCTGAGCTGATTATCGGGCACGACCACGCGGCAATTCTTACCGTTATCGTCGAGCGCGACGCTTACGATTTTCGACGGGCTGAGCGCATTGGCGACGTAAACGCCCGCCTTCGGACTCCATTCGATGATGTCGAGCTTTTCGGTACCGAGTTCGTCGAGCACGGGTTGAATGCGCGTACTGCGTTGTCCCAAGCAAGAGCCGACCGCCTCGACATTGGGGTCTTTGGAGCTGACCGCGATTTTCGCACGCGCTCCCGCCTCACGCGCCACAGCTTTTATTTCGATTATGCCCTCTTGAATTTCGGGGATTTCAAGTTCGACGAGCCGGCGCAGAAAATTGGGATGCGTCCGCGACAGATAGACTTGCGGACCCTTGCCGCCCTTTTTGACTTCGACGATATAAGCGCGTACCCAATCGCCGATTTTATAATTATCGCAAGGGGACATTTCTTCAGGCTCCAAAATCGCCTCGGTCTTGCCGACTTCGACGACCATGTTGCCTTCCTCCACGCGCACGATTTTGCCGCGCACCAAATCACTTTCGCGATTGGTGAATTCGTCATAGATGACGCCGCGCTCCGCCTCGCGCAACTTCTGCACGACCAACTGTTTAGCCGCCTGCGCCGCGATTCGCCCGAAGTCTTTGGGCGTGACTTCAATCTCTATTACATCGTCCAGCTCGCAACCGGGGCTGATTTTCTCGGCGTCCGCCAACGATATTTCGATAATCGGGTCGGTGACTTCCTCGACGACGCTCTTGAGCGAATAGACGTGATAACTGCCGTCCTCGCGGTCGATTGTGATCTCGACGTTATCGTCCTGATTGAAATTCTTTTTGTACGCGACCTTGAGCGCGGACTCCACCGCCTCGAACAGCACGTCGGGCTTGATTTCCTTTTCCACGCACAAATCTTTAAGCGCGTCTATCAAACTTAATTCGGGTTTTTTCCTTCTTACTGCCAACTAAATTCTTCCTCCCAACATTTTTTAAAAGTCTATGTGCAACCTGACGAGCGCGATTTTATCTCGCGGCAAAGGCTCCGTATCCTTGAGGCGCAGAACTTCCGCGTCCCGACCTTCCGGTTCTCCGACGAAAAATTTCTTGCCGTTAAGCGGCGCGTACAGCGTCACGTCGACGACCTTGCCCGCCTCGCCAATTACTTAAAAGTCTATGTGCAACCTGACGAGCGCGACTTTATCTCGCGGCAAAGGCTCCGTATCCTTGAGGCGCAGAACTTCCACGTCCCGACCTTCCGGCTCTCCGACGAAAAGTTTCTTGCCGTTAAGCGGCGCGTAAGGCGTCACGTCGACGACCTTGTCCGCCTCGCCAATTGCTTAAAAGTCTATGTGCAACCTGACGAGCGCAACTTTATATCGCGGCAAAGGCTCCGTATCCTTGAGGCGCAGAAATTCCGCGTCCCGCCCCTCCAGTTCTCCGACGAAAAGTTTCTTGCCGTTAAGCGGCGCGTAAAGCGTCACGTCGACGACCTTGCCCGCCTCGCGAATAAAATCCCTGTCCTTTTTCAAAATGCGGTCGATGCCCGGCGACGATACCTCCAGAATATACGCGTTGCCGATTATGTTTGCCTCGTCGAGCTTCGCGCTCAACTGTTCGCTGATTGTTTGGCAGTCGTCCAAATCTATGCCGCCCGCCTTGTCCGCGAAGATTCGCAAGTACCAATCCCGCTCCTTAACGTATTCCACGTCGACGAGTTCATAATCCGTGCCCGCGAAAAGTTTCGTCACCAATGCTTCCACTTGCGTTTCGACCTTGCTCAATCGCTCACCCCCTGCAAAATTCTGCCCTGCAAAGTGAAAGAGTGGACGCGAGCCCACTCTTCCAACTAAGCTATGTCCAAAAAATTCGTTCCCCGCTTTCGCGAAGAGTCAAAAATTTTACAATCCTTGCCCTCCAAAAAATTGCTAACTTCGCGCCATATTCTAAACAAAATCCTGCACGTTTGCAAGCCTTTTTTGATTGACACCCCGAAGCCCGAATTGTAACTGACGGAGAAGCCGCGCAGGTTTTATCGGCGATTATTGACAGGCAAATCAACGTGAATTATCCTTTTAACGAGGTGATTTTAATGGAGACGTTCGGACAAAAAATTAAACGGTTGCGCAAAGCGAAGAAAATCACTCAAACGGAGCTGGCGGAGTCGGTCGGCGTGGATTTCACGTACATCAGCAAGATAGAAAACGACAAGGGGCTTCGTCCGCCCGCCGAGTCGACAATAAGGAAACTTGCGCTGTTCTTGGAAACGGACGCGGAAGAATTGGTTTTATTGGCGAAAAAAGTTCCGCAAAATTTTCAAGACACCATCGTCGAAGACAAACTGGCGGTAGATTTCTTGCGCGTCTTCCCGAAACTAAACGAGACTCAGCGCGGCATTTTGGAAAAAATGATTGAGCAGGCGGAGGAGAAAGCTTGAGGCAAAATATTGAGCAACTTGTCAATAAAATACTTCGCGAGGCAAAAATTTTAAGTCCGCCGATAAATGCAGAGCGACTTGCCGAATCTTATTTCGAGCTGGATTTTGATTGCGGAAAATTGAATGGAACTGAATTGGCAGGCTTGAAAGTCGCAGAGAAAAAAATTTATATCAATGAATCCCGCGCAGAGGAACTTGCCGCGAACTCCGGCTTAAAAAATTTTACAATCGCGCATGAGCTTGGGCATTGGGTTTTGCACAGAGCTTTGATTGGCAAGCATTCCAAACAAATCGAGCGTGAGGCTGATAGATTTGCGACGTGTTTGCTTATGCCGGAAAACAGGGTTCGTGAGGCGTTCGCTAAATTGCCTTCTTGGCTTCCTGTAGAAATGAAATTGAACTTTCTGGCAGAAAAGTTTTGCGTATCGCGGACGGCGATGAAAATTCGTCTGTCTCAATGGGAGCTGAAATTGATGCACGTTGACTTCAAAGACTACAGTTGCTACCAAAGCAAGGAAGACTTCTTGGAAAAGAAAGCAGGGCAAATGAGGCTGTTCTAAAAAACCTGACAGAATGCCCAAGTCAAATTATAATCGCCTGTGAGGTGATTTAAATTGAATGATTATGCAATGGAACAGTTCCGCAATATTTACAAAGCTTTTATGGTTGAAGGAGCGAAATTTTGTTGGGAGTTCGATATTCCCGAATGTCCTTGCACTGCTAAGTCAATTCCGACAAAGTTAATTTACTACACCGATATTCAAAAGAACGAGCAATATTCGGGCTTTGTGCATTTTTATATGGACGATTACAAGTTTGAAAGCGTTTGGAACCATCCGCAAGCCGCTTTGAAGAAATTTAGACGTTGCGGCGGTGTTATCACGCCCGATTTTTCTACTTATCAAGAAATGCCTGCCGCGATAAAAATTTACAATACCTATAGAATGCGGGCATTCGGCTATTGGCTTGGCAAAAACGGGATTCAAGTTATAAACAACGTCCGCTGGGGCACGCCCGAAACTTACAAATATTGTTTTCTCGGCGTTGAGCAGAACAGTATCGTTTGTGTAAGTACGGTCGGCTGTCTCGCTGCAAAACATGATGAAGAACGTTTTACCGAAGGGCTTGACGTCATGATTAAAACTTTGAATCCGCGCCATATCTTAATGTACGGCAAGAAAGGAAGAAATTTCTTTGACAAATACATTGAAAGCGGAATCCCTGTTACGTTTTATGACCCGCCAAGATTTCACGAAGTTATTTTCAGAAAGGTGACCAAATTAGACATATGAGCAAAAAGAAAGCTTACGAATTTTTTCGGGACAGTCGGTGACATCATTGACCTTATTAAAAGTCTGCCGCCGGCTCCCACTCAAGTTTTTCTTGAAACCTGGTATGAATTTGTGGTAGAAAATAATCCTGTCTATTATTTACACAGAGAATTTTATCACAAAATAACAAAGCTCAGAGTGCGTTTCGATCTCGGACAAGAAGGCAAACACGGTTTTGAAGCTAAAGATCATTGGCACATTTACAATCCTTTCACAAAGGGCAAAATTGACTTGTACTTTGATAAAGACGGGAACCCCGTTAAAGACGGCTCCGACCCATCGCACGTTATTCCCAAAAAAGATGGAGATGATTAAATTGACGCTTGCTGAATTTGAGTATAAATATTATCTGCATGACAGCGACATTGAAAAAATCGAGTACGATGCCGAAAATAAAACTCTCACGCTTACGATTGAATTTTGTTTTTGGATGCAGAACTGGTACGACAAGACGACGCCTAAGAACGGTTTAATCGCCGTGACTTTTGAAAATGTATCGCATTATTCGTATGAAGGCTACGATCCGAGCAAACTTTTTAGCGATTGCACACCCGAAATTTTACAAACTGAAATTGCTGATGACGGCACGTTAGTTATTTACACATTTGAATTTGTTCGCTACGAACCCGGCGAAGACCTATATCCTGTAATGAAGATTAACGCCGCTAACGTCGAAGTCACAGAGCTTGAACGATACAACTTGTAAAATTCCAATATATTGGAAAACGTAAAATGAACGCTCAAAACGCCCGCGCAGGCGATTTTTTTTTGCTCGCGAAGGAAATTTTTGCTAAAATCGGCGCGGAGGTGGCTTTATGAAGAAAAATCTGTTCCAAACACTCGCCGAAGCCAATACGGAGGAAGAACTCAAAAATTTTTTCGCCAAACGGTTCAACATCAAGCTCGCGACTAAAAATTTCATCGACCTGTACACTCAGCAGATTCTTTTCGAGTTCAAGCTCGATAAAAACCTTAAAAATCCTCAAACTCTCGCCGAAATCGTCGCTCAAACTCTTTACTACGTCCGCAGATTGAAATTCGGCAATGATTTTCGCCCCGTCAGCCAAAATATCTGCATCGTCACTAAAAATTTCGCCGTCATCTTCCAGACTGATTCTTTCGCCGCATTTTATGACGATAATAACGCTTACGATTGGGATTTAGCCCCGTCGTCGCCTTGCAAAAAACTTGTAAACGCTTTATCTAACTCCGAACTCATCATCAACGCCAAAATTTACGATTTATCCGTTTACACAGTCGAAATTGAATTTGTAAGGGATATTGAACGCATTTTTAAAGGCAAATCACGCAATGTTAAGCAAATTACCGAGCAAAACTTCGAGCAAATCTTTATTTATTGGCAAAAATTGTTCGGTGCCGCCGTCAAAAACGGGCGCAAGCCTTCCGAATACTTCATTACCGATATTGAGCAGGGTAAATCCGAAGATTTAAGAAACAGCGTACTTTTTCGCATGAATAGCGGCGAGCGCGTCGAAAAATCTATCAAACCAGATGATTATAATCAGTTTTGGGCGATGTACGACAAAATTAAGATTGCCGACGCGATTATTTCCATTCGTCGCAAGATGGATAGACTTACTGAAGAAAATTTGCGCCGTCGCACAGGTGAATTTTATACGCCGCTCCAATTTGCCGATAAAGCCTTTGAATATCTGCAACGAACCGTCGGTCAGTGGTGGCTTGACGATAATTTTCGCCTTTGGGATATGGCGGCGGGCACCGGCAACCTTGAATTTAATTTTCCGCCCGAAATTCTCAAGCGTTGTTATATTTCCACGCTGATTCAAGACGACGCCGACTATTGCAAGAGCATTTTCAGCGAGGCGACCGTTTTTCAATTCGATTTTCTCAACGACGACGCCAATAAATTGCCCGAAAACCTGCGCGGCGACCTCGATAACCCTAATATCAAGTGGATTATCTATATAAATCCCCCTTACGCCACTTCAGCTAACAATCACGGCGATAAAAAAGCTAAAGATAACATTTCAATGACTAAAATTCGTAAGCAAATGATTGCTGATGATTTAAAAGCGTCAAGCCAAGAACTTTACGCGCAATTTTTATATCGAATCAGCAAATTTTTTGCCAATCGAACGGCTTATCTCGGCATTTTTTCTACGTTGAAATATATTAAGTCTGGACAAGAGCAAAAATTTCTTGACAAAGTATTTAATTACAAGTTTGAACGCGGCTTTGTATTCAATTCAAAAATTTTTCAAGGTTGCACTGGACAATTTCCTGTAGGCTTTTTAATTTGGAACTTATCGGAGCATATTTCGTTTGATGAGCAAATAATTTCGCTTGATGTTTATGATTCAGCTGTTGAAAAGGTCGCCGAAAAGATTTGTTATCCTGCGCGGCAAGAAAATTTCCTAAATATATGGATTAAACGGTCTCGCGGAACAAAAAAATTCCCGCCGATGTCAAGCGGGATAAAAATTAACTACACAAGTAAAACTCCGAAGGATAAAGTGCCAGAAAATTTTTTAGCGACGTTTATGTACAGCGGAAATGACTTTTCAAATCAAATTTACACGTCGTTTATATCTGGTTCAGTTGCAAGGCACGGAGGAATTTCAGTTACGGCAGAAAATTTTGAATCGGCAATGATAGTGCACATGGTGCGGCGATTGCCAAAGGCGACGTGGCTCAACGACCGAGATCAATTCATGCAACCGACGCGAGAACTTTCACGGGAATTTATAGGCGACGCGGTGATATGGAGCCTGTTTTCGCCGTCGAATCAGACAGTATCGCTAAAAAATGTGGAATATGAGGGCGAAATCTATCAGATAGCGAACAATTTCTATCCGTTCGAGCTAGTGGAGGTAAAAAGTTGGGAATGCACGATGCCCGCGCTGCGAATGGAGATATTTCGAGCGACAGAGGACAGATTTGCGGCGAAATGGATAAAAAAACACCGCGACGAGTTGTCAACGGCGGCAATATCGGTATTGGACGCGGCACGAACGATTTACAAGAAATTTTACGCGGAATTAGAGCGATTGGACGTAGCGCGTTGGAAAATCGAGAGTTGGGACGCTGGCTGGTATCAAATCCGCATGAGTTTAGGCGCGACGATAGATTTAAGTGCGTTATCAGCGAAATTGGAGCCGCAAATTTATGAATTGGGCTTTTTAAGAGACGAAGTGCGATACTTTTAGGCGGATTCAAGTAAAAAACTCCACATCGATATTTTTTTCGGCTTCGGCGATGGATTTACCGTCGAATAAAATTTTAGCGTCGATTAAATTCTTCACGGCTTGTTTGAGTGCGCCGAGATTATTTTCAACTTCGACGCAGTAACATGGGTTTTCATCGCCACTGCGCCATATCGAAATTTTTAAACATTCGGCGGAGTTTTCTTTCTGGAAATTGTATTGAACACCTGAGTAGGAAAATTCAACTTCGTCGTAGTCCGTCAACGTCTTTTGAAAGTTTTTTAATGTCATACCGTTCATTCGTCAAACACCTTCTCAATAAATTTTTTGTAATTGTCATACTCAGCCGGTGTCAAATCGATGTGTTCTTTCTGTCGAATGCCGTCAATGTAGATGTGCTTATGCAACGACATTTTACCGTCTTTCATATGGTAGTCAATATCCATTACGGGCTTGTTATCCTCGCCGAAAATTCTAAGCTGTTTAAAAACGCCGTTCTTGCCGTAAAGCAGATATGAAACATTTGGAATTTCAGAGTTGCGCGGCAAACTGAGACTTTGATTAGGATTGTCCGGGCGAAGAATCGGAATACCATACAAAGTGCCTGTAGTGTGCCAGCCTTTAGGGATATTTTCCATTGCGGAAGAAGTTTGCGAACCTTTGGTGTTGAGACAACGCCCCGATTTACCTGTCCCCATTTATTTTCCTCCTTTAACTTGCGAAATCCAATCGGGATAGCGGACAAAGTTAGTTTTGCTCAAAATTTCGGCGGAGAAAACGGATTTAGGCATACTTCCGTAAACCAAAACGACTTCGGGCGTCAATTCATCGAGCATCGCCTCCAAACCCTTGCGAAAATAAAATTTATTCTCTTTGCCGCGAATGCAACCGTAAGTTCCGACCGAGACGATAGAATTTTTCGGCGCCCCCAAGAACGCGAACTTTTCGGGCAATTCTTTTGTAGTGTAACTGCGCTCGTCGCCCCAACGAACATTCGTAATGACATACGCGCCGTTTTTCTGCAGATAATGACCGATAGCTCTGTTGCGATAGACATTTGCAATTTGAACGATAAGCGGAGCGTCGCGATAAAGTGAATTGTCTGGCGTCACGACAGCGGAGAAACGCAGTAAATCTTCCAAAAAATCTTCCGGTTTGCGAACAAGGTCTGAAAAGTTTATGTCATGCTCGTAAAAGGCAACGCACTCGGAAAAATCTTTACTGCGGTTGCGTTTGGGAAATGGAATCATGTTCGGCGGGATAAAAACCTTTTTTGGCGGCTCGATTTTCGGAATCTCAAGCACGCCGTCAAAAAATGCAGTCTCAACCAATTCCAAGTTAAAGCCTTCGTCGAAAGTGTTTTTAAGCATAAAAAATCACTCCTCAAAATAATTTTTGACCTCAGGAGTGAAGTATGCTAATATGCAAACGGAAATAACGTTATGTATAAAAACATACTCGTCAGAAAGCACCTGATCACTGTTGGTAGCGGGAGTCAGATGTTTTTTTGTTTGAGGTCGCCGTAAACTTTAGTCGTTCGATTATTCCTTGCGTCGTTTGTTAAACTTTCTTGCGCTTTTTAAGTTAAAAATCATTGCGTCGTCGTTGTCAGAATAAATTCCGTCTGCACGGTAGTTGTATGCGTCCAAATCCCAACACATCATGCGAGCTATCATTTGTTGCAATTCGCGGTTGTTGATACGCACGCCGTTTTTCCAATTCGAGCCTTCGCGGAAGAATGAAATTTTATCTTCCTCTTTGTCATCGCATTTTTGTATTGCAATCTGCTGTTCGTCTGCGTTTAATAGAAAAGTTACGTATTTGGTTTTCTGCATATGGAAGACTACATTGCCGTTAAAATTTATCCCATTGCTTGTGACAGATACGAAAGAATTTCCTTGCTTTATCAGATAGCGAACAATTTCTATCCGTTCAAGTTGTCGACGGAGGCTTTGGCGATTTTATATAGAATTGGAGCGATTGGACGTTTCGCGTTGGAAAATCGAGAGTTGGGACGCGGGCTGTATCAAATCCGCATGGCTTTAGGCGTTTCGATAGACTTAAGCGCGTTATCAGCGAAGTTGGAGCCGCAGATTTATGAACTGGGATTCTTGAGAGACGAAGTGCGATATTTTTAATAGTGCCCCTTGCAAATCTTGATGATTATCGTATCGTCCTTAACGTCATAAACCAAGCGATTTGTGTCGTCGATGCGGCGGCTGTAACCTGCGCCGTATTTCAGACGTTCGGGTTTACCTTCACCGCACAGAATTCCGTCGTGCTCAATGCTCTGCAAAAGCCGATTGATTTTGTCTAACGTCTTTTTGTATTGGTTTTCCCAATAAACGTATTGTCGCCAAGCTGTTTCAGTGAAGGTTCTGAGCATTGACGAAAGCCTTCCACTCTTCCTCGGTAAACGTAACGACTTTGCCTTCTTTAAGCTGCATGTCACTTCTTTCGATTTCGGCGTAGAAACGAGCGGCGCGGATGACCTTTGGGAGGTCGAATTTGCCTTCAGCCAACATATCCTTAAGCTCCAAGACGAAATATTTCAATTCGAGCGGCGTGAAGGTAATATTTTCCGTGACGTTCAGAATTTCTTGATTCAAAGTTTCGGGATTCAAAGTTTGAGCTTCAATCATGTTAATCAACTCCTCGGCGAGATTTTATAATGCGGCGGCGGACTTTTCAACTAATTCCTAATTCCTAATTCCATTGACACCTTGACGCATGAATTATAAAATTGCAGGCGGCGAGGTGATTTTTTTATGAAAGTCGGAATAGACATCGGCTCCACGACGATAAAGTTGGTCGTCATGGACAACAAGGAACAGCTTATCTTCAAAAATTATGCGCGGCACTTTTCGGAAATCGGCTCCGCGCTGACGAATTCATTAACGTCGCTGAAAAATATCATCGGCGAAAAAACGTTCAAAATCGCGTTGGCAGGCTCGGCGGGCATGGGCATAGCGAAAAAAATATCGCTGCCGTTCGTGCAAGAGGTGATAGCTTGTCAGCGTGCGGTGGAGGAGTTCATACCGCAGACGGATACAGTCGTTGAACTCGGCGGTGAGGACGCGAAGATTATTTATCTGGGCAACGCGCCCGAAGTGCGCATGAACGGCGTCTGCGCGGGCGGCACAGGAAGTTTTATCGACCACATGGCGAGCTTGCTGTCGACCGACGCGCCGGGCTTGAACGCTTTGGCGGAAAAGGGCAAGCAGATTTATACAATCGCGTCGCGTTGCGGTGTGTTTGCCAAGACCGATATTCAAGCCCTCATGAACGACGGCGCGAAGAAAGCCGATATTGCGCTGTCGATTTTTCAAGCGGTGGTTAATCAGACGATCGGGAATTTGGCGCAGGGACGACCGATAGCGGGCAACGTGGCATTTTTGGGCGGACCTTTGCACTTCCTGCCCGAACTCAAGAAACGTTTCGTCGAGACGCTCGGACTTTCCAAGGAGGAGGTCGTGGAGACGCCCGACGGTAATTTTTTTGTGGCGACGGGCGCGGCGTTATCCGACGAGGCGCAGGAAATTTCAATCGGCAAGCTTGAAGAGTCGATAAAAAAATCGGAGGAAGCCGCCAAATCGGAAACGCGCAAGGCGGACTTTACCCTGTTTGCGGACGCCGCCGACTATGACGCTTTTAAGGCGCGGCACGAGGCGGCTAAGGTTAAGCGCGGCGATTTGAGCACTTATCGCGGGAAAATTTACGTCGGCATCGACGCCGGCTCCACCACAACCAAAATTTGCGCTATCGGCGGCGACAAGGAAATTCTTTATACGAATTACGGCTCCAACGAGGGTGCGCCGCTTAAAATCGTCGTCAAGCAGATTCGCGACCTCTATGACAAATTGCCCGCGACCGCGCAGATTGGCGGCGTCTACACGACGGGCTACGGCGAGGCGATTGTCAAAGCGGCACTTCACGCCGACGGCTCCGAGGTCGAGACTTTTGCACATTTGACTGCCGCGCAGGAATTTTGCCCCGACGTGTCGTTTGTACTTGACATTGGCGGGCAGGACATGAAGTGTTTTTTCGTTAAGGACGGCACAATCGGCAACATCACGCTCAACGAGGCTTGCTCGGCGGGTTGCGGCAGTTTCATTCAGAATTTCGCGCAGGGCTTGAACATGACGGTCGGCGATTTTGCCGGAAAGGCTCTGAATTCCAAGGCTCCCGTCGATTTGGGTACGCGTTGCACGGTTTTTATGAATTCCAAAGTCAAGCAGGCGCAAAAGGAAGGCGCGACCGTCAGCGACATTTCGGCGGGCATTTCGCTCAGCGTGATTAAAAATGCGCTGTTTAAGGTCATGCAACTGAAAAATGTTGACGACCTCGGCGACAATATTGTCGTGCAGGGCGGCACTTTTTACAACGACGCCGTGCTCCGCTCGATGGAGGAAATTCTGAATAAAAACGTGATTCGCCCCGATATTGCGGGTTTAATGGGCGCGTACGGCGCGGCGATTCTTGCAAAAGAGAATTTTTCGGGCGATTCGACGCTTTTATCCGCCGAACAATTGGAAAATTTCTCCGTCGTGACCAAATCTTATCGGTGCGGGCGGTGCGGAAATAATTGCTTAATTACCATGCAAAAATTCCCCGACGGCGGAAAATATTTTACGGGAAATCGTTGCGAGCGCGGCGCGGGCGGGAAAATTAAGGCTCAATCCGAAATTCCCAACGCCTTTGCCTATAAATATCAGCGCGTTTTCGATTATAAGCCGTTGGAAAATGCTCCTCGCGGTTCAATCGGCATTCCGCGCACGTTAAATATTTACGAGGATTATCCGTTTTGGCACACATTTTTTACCAAATTGGGTTATCGCGTCGAAATTTCCGCAAAGTCTTCCGCGCAGATTTTTTATAAAGGGCTTTCCACGATACCGAGCGATTCGCTGTGTTATCCCGCAAAATTGGCGCACGGACACATTATGGACTTGGTTGAGCGCGGCTTGAAAAAAATATTTTATCCTTGCGAGCCGTATAATTTCGATACGCGCTCAGATAATTTTTATAATTGCCCGATTGTCGCCGGTTATCCCGAAAATATCCGCAATAATATGGACGTTCTCCGCGAAAAAAATATTAAATTTATTCAACCGTTTTTGCCCGTCCATGACATTAAAAAGCTTAAAAAACGTCTTGCCGAGGAATTTTATTCGGAAAATATCACGGCGAAGGAAATATCTGCGGCTGTCGATGCGGCGGCGGCGGAAATGGAAAATTATCGTCGCGACGTGCAAAATTTCGGCGAAAATCTTCTTAACCGCATAAAAAATACGGGCGAACACGCGATTTTACTTATCGGACGCCCGTATCATATCGACCCGGAAATAAATCACGGTATCGCCGAGATGATTCAGTCTTACGGCTTGCCGATTTTGTCCGAGGACGCGGTTTATCACACGCCAATTGACGCGCCGCAAATTTCGGTTGTGAATCAGTGGAGTTATCACGCCCGCCTTTATCACGCCGCGCAATTCGCCGCGCAAAATCCCAACGTCACGCTGATTCAATTAAGCTCGTTCGGTTGCGGGCTGGACGCGCTCACGATTGAACAGGTCAAGGAAATTTTGGAGGCGCACGGGCGAATCTACACGATGATAAAGCTCGACGAGGTTTCAAATTTGGGGGCGGCGCGGATAAGATTGCGTTCGTTGCTTGCCGCGCTGAAAAGAAAATCGCCCGTCTCCTATTCGCCTAAAAAATTCCCCGAACGCCCGCATTTTACGCCCGATTGCAAGGCAAAACATACAATCCTCGCTCCGCAAATGGCTCCGATTCACTTTGAACTTGTCCAAACCGTCCTGCAGAAATACGGCTACAGAATTCTGATTCCCGCGCTGCCCGATAAGGCGGCGATTGATTGGGGCTTGCGCTACGTCAACAACGAGATGTGCTATCCCGCGATTGTCGTTACGGGGCAGATGATTGCGGCGTTGAAGTCGGGCGAATGCGACCCCGATAACACTTCGATAATTTTGTTCCAGACGTGCGGCGGTTGTCGCGCCACGAATTATATCAGCGTCATGCGCCAAGCTTTGAAGTTTGCGGGCTTCGGGCAAGTGCCGGTTTTTGCGTGCTACGGCTTGCCCGACGAGACCGATGCCTTTGAGCTGAGTCGCGATTGCCTCATGGACGCGATTAAAGCCTCCGTCTACGGCGATTTGCTCATGAACGTTTCCAATCGTATGCGCCCGTATGAAATTCGTCGCGGCGAGACCGATAAACTGTTCGCGGAGTGGATGACGATTGCCAAGGCGGATTTGATTGACGGGAATTATTTCAGTTATCGGCGCAATATCGCGGAGATAGTGCGGCAATTCGACGCGATACCGATTAACGACGTTGCAAAGCCCAAAGTCGGCATTGTCGGAGAAATTCTGGTAAAGTATCACCCCGTGGCGAACAATTATTTGGAGCGGATATTGGCGGAGGAGGGCGCGGAGGTCGTAATGCCCGACTTCGTGGATTTTTTCCTGTACATAGCGCACGACGCGATAGTCAAGCGGGAATTATTGGGCGGCTCGCGCAAGGAGGAATTTTTCGCGGAGATTTTCATCAAGCTGATAGAATTCTTCCGTCTGCCGATGAAAAACGCGCTCAAGAATTCCGAGCACTTCCGCGCCCCGCACTCGATAAAGGACACTGCGCGGCTTGCAAGTCGATTCGTAAGCACGGGCAATTTGAACGGCGAGGGCTGGTTCCTGACCGGCGAAATGGTGAAACTCATCGAAGAGGGCGTGGAGAATGTGGTCTGCCTTCAACCGTTCGCGTGCCTGCCGAATCATTTAACGGGCAAAGGCGTAATGCACGCGCTGAGGCAACACTTTGAGCGGGCAAACATCGTGGCGATAGACTGCGAGGCGGGTTCGTCGGAGGTCAATCAGTTGAATCGAATCAAGCTCATGCTGACAATCGCGAAAAAGCTCCTTCCGCGCAGAAGATAAATCGTAAAAAATCGTTTCCCTTCCGAATTGCGGCGGGGAATTTTTTTTGCAAAAATCGGCGGCGGTGCAGGCAACCTCCGCGTTAAATACCTTGATTATCTGTACCGTGCAGATTCCACGTTGCAGATAGGCGGAGGCATCGGGACTTACTCCGCAGAGAGAATTGTCAACAACGACGCTATAATCACAGTCGGCGACGGCAAGGACATTATCTGCGACTTCGACGACGATGACCTCCTTCAAGTCAGCGGCACGTTTACCGCCTCCTACAACGTCGGCACGAATAAAGTTCTGATAAAGGTCGGCTCGACCGCCTCCGCTATAACTTTGCAAGACTTCACCGCCTCGACGTTCAATATTAACGGCGACCGCTACGCAATCAGCGGTTAAACCCTTAAAAAGCAGTAAAATCTGCGCGGAGTCAAAAAATTTTCCCCCGCTTTCAAAGCGGATTTTTTATTGACAAGAAAAATATTCCGCGTGATAATCGGCAAAAAAGATTCGGCGAGGCGAGTTCATGAGGCGGCAAAAATATTTGACAGTAACGGCAATGATAATCTACCTGACATTTATCGGGGCATTTATCCCGCTGTCGACGGATTTGTATCTGCCCGCGTTGCCGGAGATGGGCAATTACTTTTCGGCGAGCGAGTTCCTTGTCGGCTTGACGCTGACTATATTTTTTTTCGTATTCGCGGTGAGCATGATTTTATTTGGACCTTTGTCGGATAAGTACGGGCGGCGACCGATTTTGATATTCGGCGCGGCGATTTATACGGCGGCGTCATTAGCCTGCGCGGAGGCGTCGAACATATATTTTTTGCTGGCGGGGCGATTCTTTCAAGCGGTGGGTTCGGGCGCGATAATCACGGTGGAAACCGCGCTGATTAAAGATTGCTTTCGCGGGCAAATCATGCGGAAAATCTTGGCGATAACGCAAGCCCTGGGCGTAATAGCCCCCATGGCGGCACCGTTAATCGGTGGCGTGCTGTTGACGTTCACGGATTGGCGCGGCTCGTTTTATCTGCTGACGCTCCTAGGCGCGATAAATTTATTCGTGGCGTTTTTATTTTGCGAGACTTTGCCCGAACACAAACGCTATCACGGCGGAATATTCAATTCGCTGACGCTCCTGCTTGAAGTCGGGCGCAAACGTTACTTCATGGCGGCGTTGATTATGTTCTCGATATTATCCGCGCCCTACATGGCGTACTTAAGCGCGTCGTCGTTCATCTATGTGGAATTCTTCAACCTGACCGCGCAGGAGTACAGCTATTTTTTCGCGGTGAACTCGGCGGCGTCAATCCTCGGACCGATACTCTACCTCAAGCTGAAAGATTTAATGACTAACGTCGGAATGTTGCGGCTGTGCTTTCTAATCGCGGCGGCGAGCGGCGTCCTGGTCTTGACGGTCGGGCAAATGCGGGCGGTCGTATTCTTGCTGGCGTTCGTGCCGTTCACGGCGATAGGCGCGGTGGTGCGCCCGTTCGCAATGGAAATTCTGTTGCTCGAAGCCAAAGAGAACGTCGGAACCGCCTCGTCGATTATAAACTTTGTGCCGACGCTGTTCGGGAGCCTGGGCATGATGCTCGGAACGTTGCCGTGGGCAAATTTCATAGACGGGCTTGGGCTAATCATGACGACGGCGACGGCGTTATCGATATTGCTGTGGCTTTTGATTCGGAGCGGGCGATTCGGGGCGGCTCGGCAGAGTGCAAGCGATTTAACTTAAGGAGGCGTTTTTATGCGATTGAAAAGATTTTTGCCGCTGATATTGGCGACGTGTTTGCTGTTCGGCGGAGGCGTCGAGGCGGACGAGCTAAAAAAATTCCCGCCGCCGCTGTTGACGGCAGAATTCGAGCAAATGGACTTCGCGCCGCTTTACCCGACGTATTCTTGGGAGCCGGTGCCGCGAAGCGAATTTTACAAGATACAACTGGTAAAAATCGGGGAGGCGCGAGACAAAATCGTCCGCGAGCTGTATAACACGGAGGCGTTTAATCGCGTAACGGACGGGACGCCTTTGACGGAGCCGGGCGAATATTATTGGCGCGTGTGCGTCGTCGACAAGAAGCATAAGCAATTAAGCGATTGGTCGGTCAGGAAATTTTTCAAAGTGACTGCGCCCGTAAAGTTCGCGGTGCTCGGCGACAGCATAAGTCACGGCGGCGCGAACTACATTCCTGCGGGGCAACTTTCCTGTCAATGGGAGACGTATTGCGACGTTCCGATTAAAAATCTGGCGCGGAGCGGCGATACAACTCAAATGATGCTGGAGCGTTTCGACAAAGACGTTCTGCCGTTCAAGCCGCGTGTGCTGGTGATAATGGGCGGCGTGAACGATATACGCATGGGCATGAGCGGCGACGCGGTTATCAAGAATTTGGCGGCACTGCGCGATAAATGCCTTGCCAATAAGATAACGCCGGTTTTCTGCACGCTTACCTCGATGAACCCCGAAATTATTCAACGCGTGGGAATTCCGTTGACGGCGGGCGATTGGCGGGCGGAGCGCGAACGCGTCAATCTCTGGATAATGCAGACGCCGTATTGTGTCGACGCGGCAAGCACTCTTACGGACGACAAAGGCTATCTCCGCGCAGATTTGACGCCCGACGGCTTGCACCCCGCCTTACGCGGCAAAAAGCTTATCGGCGAGGCTGTCGGCGACTATCTCAAAAAAATGAACGTTACATAACAAAAGGAGCCGTCATGGATGACGGCTCCCCCGCCGGCGCATTTGCGTGACGCAAATACCGACGGCGTCGTTACTTGAAAATATTATACGGTACGGGTAGCGGACTTTACGCCCCTGCGAGGCACCCTTTCTTTGCTACTTTCTTTGGGTGCGCAAAGAAAGTAGTTAATCCATATGGATTCTTTGATTCCTGTCTTGTGAGCAAGAAAGGAAAAACCCCTCCGATTTTTGGGAGGGGTTAAATTTTTTCAGCTGTAGATTATTCGGTTTCGGCTTCCTTATCGATAACGGTCAGCTCGCGGTAATGCGCCATGCCCGTGCCCGCCGGTATCAGCTTGCCGATAATGACGTTTTCCTTAAGCCCGATAAGCGGGTCAATCTTGCCCTTAATCGCTGCGTCGGTGAGGACGCGTGTCGTCTCCTGGAAACTTGCCGCGCTAAGGAACGAATCGGTTGCCAGTGACGCTTTGGTTATGCCCAGCAGAATCGGCTTGGCGACGGCGGGTGCTCTGTCCTCCTCGATAGCTTTGGTGTTCGCCGCCTCGAAGATGTTCATATCTACGAATTCGCCCGGCAAAAATTCCGTCGAGCCGCTGTCTTCGATCTTGACCTTGTGAAGCATTTGCCTAACCATAACCTCGATATGCTTGTCGTTAATTTCGACGCCCTGGGATTTGTAGACTTTTTGGACTTCCTTGACGAGGTAGCGGTGGGTTTCGCGGATGCCGCAGATGCGGAGGATGTCGTGGGGGTTTTTTGCGCCGTCGGTGATGTTGTCGCCGGCTTGGATGGTGTCGCCCTCTTTGACTTTGGGTTGGATGCCGAAGGGGATGACATATTCGCGGGGCTGTTGGTTGGCTTGGTCGAAGGGGGTTATAACTATTACTTTAAGGCCGTTTTTATCGGGTTCGCCGTAGCTTACCGTGCCCGATATCTCCGCGATTATGGCGTTGTTTTTGGGTTTACGGGCTTCAAAGAGCTCCTCGACACGAGGCAAACCTTGAGTGATGTCGCCGCCGGCAACGCCGCCCGTGTGGAAGGTGCGCATAGTCAATTGGGTGCCCGGCTCGCCGATACTCTGAGCGGCGATAATGCCCACCGCTTCGCCGATTTCAACCTCCGTGCGATTAGCCAAGTCTTGCCCGTAGCACTTTATGCAGACGCCTTGAGCACTCTTGCAGGTCAAGACAGAACGAATCAAGACTTTGTCGCGAACAGCACAGATTTTATCAGCCAAAGCGTCGTCAATGGTGGTGTTTATCGGGGCAATTAAGTTACCGTCAGAGTTGGAAATATCCTCAGCCAAAACCCGCCCAAGGATACGGTCTTTCAAGGATTCGATAACGCCGCGGGTGCCCTCGGTAATAGCCTCAACCAAAATGCCGCGGATATTATTGTTGCGAATGAAGATTTCGGGAACGTCCTCGCAGTCCAATATCGCGTCCAATGCCTCGTGCGTAAGGTGTTCGCCCGCCTCTATGGTCACGCCGTCAAAGGAAACCGCCCGCGCCAACTCCTTGCCAATGTGCTCATGAATAAAGGCGTGGCGCAAAGTATGGCGTTCGGATTCGTCGCGGGTGCCCAAACGGATAACCTCAACAACACGACTGTGCTTCGGCGCATTGGGCTCAGTCAAACTCGAACCGCGTAAAACCAACTCAGCCGCACCCGTCTCGCCCAGGCTAACCAAATTTTCCTCGTCCAAAATGGTGTCTTGAGCTATGGCAACCTCGCCCGTCTCGGCATTGACAACATCAGAGGCAACCACGCGCCCCATTAAAGATTCGCTCAAAATCTCCAGCGCGTCAAAGGTGTCCTCAGCCAACAGAGCCCGCTCCAATAACAAATTGACAGAAGTAACGTCGCAATCGTCTTGGCGAACAATAACGTCCTGCGCCACGTCAACCAAACGCCGCGTCAAATAGCCGGAGTCCGCCGTGCGAAGAGCAGTGTCAGCCAAGCCCTTGCGCGCTCCGTGACTTGAAATAAAATAATCCGAAACACTTAAGCCCTCGCGGAAATTCGCCGTTATCGGCAAGTCAATAATCTTGCCCGAAGGGTCAGCCATTAAGCCGCGCATCCCAGCCAACTGGCGCATCTGTTGCTTGTTGCCACGCGCCCCCGAATCGCTCATCATAAAGATAGGATTGAATTCGTCCATGTTCTCCATCATTGCGTCCGCGACCAAATCCGTCGCCTCGCTCCAGAGCGCACAGACTTTCTTGTACCGCTCAGTCTCCGTCAAGATACCCCGATTGAAATAAGTCTCAACCTTCTTGACCTTCTCGGAAGTCTCAGCCAAGATGTCAGCCTTCTTGGGAGGAACGATAACGTCCGATATGGCAACCGTCATGCCCGCAATACAGGCAAAATGATAGCCCAATCGCTTAACGTCGTCGATAACCTCAGCCGTCCGCGTAGCCCCAAACGCATTGAAACACGCAGCTACCAACTTGCCCAATGCCTTCTTGTTCATGACCTCTCCCAATATCCACGCGCCCGCCACGTCACGATGATAATACCGTAACTCCTGCGGCAACTTCTCGTTGAAGATCATCCGCCCTACCGACGTCTTTACCATGATATATTCGTCGTCCGCCGCAAGCTGCTCTACCACAAACTCCGGCAACCGCTCTACGCTTATCCGCACGTTTATCTCAGCTTGTAAATCCAATTCCTTTTGATTATATGCCAGTAATGCCTCTTCTATCCCCGTGAAATATTTCCCCGCGCCCAAGACCCGCCGCGCAGGCTTGTCCGCACGCAACTTCGTCAGGTAATACGTCCCCAATACCATGTCCTGCGTCGGTACTATTATCGGCTTCCCGTCCTTCGGTGCCAATATGTGATTCGCCGCCAACATCAATACCCGCGCCTCCGCTTGCGCCTCCGCCGACAACGGCAGGTGTATCGCCATTTGGTCACCGTCAAAGTCGGCATTGTAAGCCGTGCACGCCAACGGGTGAAGCTTTAAGGCGCGACCTTCCGTCAAGACCGGCTCGAAGGCTTGAATGCCCAATCTGTGGAGCGTCGGTGCGCGATTCAACAAAACGGGGTGCTCCTTGATGACTTCCTCCAAGACGCCCCAGACTTCAGGCGTGGCGCGGTCAACTTTTTTCTTCGCCGCCTTGATAGTCAAGCCCGAATCCGCCGAAAGTTTCTTCATGACAAAGGGCTTGAAAAGCTCCAAAGCCATTTCCTTAGGCAGGCCGCATTGGTGAAGCTTAAGCTCCGGACCGACGACGATAACCGAACGCCCCGAATAGTCGACGCGCTTGCCCAGCAAGTTTTGACGGAAACGCCCTTGCTTGCCTTTGAGCATATCGGAAAGAGATTTGAGCGGACGATTGCCGGGACCGGTGACGGGACGCCCGCGCCTGCCGTTATCAATCAAAGCGTCGACAGCCTCTTGGAGCATACGCTTTTCGTTGCGGACGATGATGTCGGGAGCCTTGAGCTTAAGCAGACGATTCAAGCGGTTGTTGCGGTTAATGACGCGGCGATACAAATCGTTGAGATCGGAGGTAGCGAAACGTCCGCCGTCAAGTTGAACCATGGGGCGCAGTTCGGGCGGGATAACGGGAATAACCGTCATAATCATCCATTCGGGTTTATTGCCGGATTTGCGGAAAGCCTCCACGACCTCAAGGCGGCGAATGGCACGGATACGTTTTTGCCCGTTGGAGGAGTTCAATTCCTCGCGCAATTCGGCACTGAGCTCTTCCAAGTCAATATCGCGCAGGAGCTTTTGAATAGCCTCCGCGCCCATACCGACTTTAAACGCGCCGCGTCCGAATTCTTCCTTTTTGAAACGGAACTGACCTTCGGTGAGAAGGTCTTTTTGTTTTAAGTCGGTATTGCCGGGGTCGAGGACGATGTAAGAGGCGAAGTAAAGCACGCGCTCCAAAGCCCGCGGGGACATGTCAAGCAACAAGCCCATGCGAGAGGGAATGCCTTTAAAATACCAAATGTGGCTGACGGGCGCGGCAAGTTCGATATGCCCCATGCGTTCGCGACGAACCTTGGCGCGAGTGACTTCAACGCCGCAACGGTCGCAAATGGTGCCCTTGTAGCGAACACGCTTGTATTTGCCGCAATGACACTCCCAATCGCGGGTGGGTCCGAAAATGCGCTCGCAAAACAAGCCGTCGCGTTCGGGCTTAAGAGTGCGATAGTTAATGGTTTCGGGCTTTTTGACCTCGCCGTATGACCACTCGCGGATTTTCTCCGGAGAGGCAAGCCCGATTCGCATGGAATCAAAGATATTAACGTCGAGCATTATTCATCCTCCTCGCGCTTGAAACGGGTGATGTCGGCAATGTCGGGAAAAGAATCGTCGGGATTAGGCTCGGTGCCCAAATCAATGCCGTCAAGGGATAAATCGTCGGGAGAGACGGAAGCCAAATCGCCAAGGTTCTTAAGCTGAGCGTCAATCTCGTCGTCGGAAAGTTCGGGTTCCAAATCGTCAGCGATAAGGTCTTCGGGAGGGGGCTCTTCGGGTTCGGGGGGCTTAACATCATGGTCGCCGTAGGTGCCCACGTCGACGCCCATATCATCAGCTTTCTTGCGAACGGCGCGGTCGTCGTCGTCGTCGTCGTCGTGAATGATAATTTCCTTGGAATCGCCGCTGAGAACGCGAATGTCGAGACCGATAGATTGAAGCTCCTTAATCAAAACCTTAAAGGATTCGGGAACGCCGGGTTCGGGGATATTCTGCCCTTTGACAATAGCCTCGTAAGCCTTGACGCGGCCGACAACGTCGTCGGATTTGACGGTAAGAATCTCTTGGAGGGTGTAGCTGGCGCCGTAAGCCTCCAAAGCCCAAACTTCCATTTCGCCGAACCGCTGACCGCCGAATTGAGCCTTGCCGCCCAAAGGTTGCTGAGTGACCAAGCTGTAAGGTCCCGTGGAGCGTGCGTGGATTTTATCGTCAACAAGATGATGAAGCTTGAGCATGTAAACGCAACCGACGGTAACGCGATTCTCGAAAGGCTCGCCCGTGCGACCGTCGTAAAGGACAGTTTTGCCGTCGTCGTCAAGCCCCGCAAGCTTAATGGTATTGAAAATGTCGGATTCGCGTGCGCCGTCGAAAACAGGAGTGGCAATGTGAACGCCGGCGTCGGAGGGAACAGGTAAGCCGTAAGTGTCAACGTCGAAGCCGAAATTGCGGAGGTCGCGCTCAATGTGTTTGTCGTGATTGCGAATGCGAATGCCGATTTGCCTGACAGCCATGCCCAGGTGAGTTTCCAAAACTTGCCCGATATTCATGCGGGAAGGAACGCCAAGAGGATTAAGCACGATGTCAACGGGAGTGCCGTCGGGTAAGAAAGGCATATCCTCTTGACGGCGAATTTCGGAAACAACGCCCTTGTTGCCGTGACGTCCGCTCATTTTGTCGCCGACGGAGATTTTCCGCTTCTGGGCAATGTAAACGCGAACCTGCTTATTGACACCGGGAGCCATTTCGTCGTTGTTATCGCGAGTGAAAACGTTGACGGCAACAATCTTGCCGGATTCGCCGTGAGGAACGCGTAAGGAAGTATCGCGAACTTCACGAGCCTTTTCACCGAAAATGGCACGGAGGAGCCGCTCCTCAGCCGTCAATTCGGTTTCGCCCTTGGGAGTAACTTTGCCGACTAAAATATCGCCCGTGCGAACGTCCGCGCCGATAGCGATAATGCCGTCGGAATCGAGATGAGTTAAGGCATCCTCCGAGACGTTGGGAATATCGCGGGTGACTTCTTCGGGACCGAGCTTGGTATCGCGGGCGTCACACTGATATTCTTCGATGTGAATGCTGGTATAAATATCGCGCTTGATGAGGTTTTCGGAAAGTAAAATGGCGTCCTCGTAGTTGTAACCCTCCCAGGGCATGTAGGCGACGATAATGTTATAACCGAGAGCAAGTTCGCCGTTGGAAGTGGCGGGACCGTCGGCAATGGGTTGACGAGCAAAAACGTGTTCGCCTTCGTCGACGATGGGAATTTGGTTAATGCAAGTGCCTTGATTGGAACGAACAAACTTTTGAAGGCGGTAAACGTCAAACTTATCCTTGGCGGAGTTGACGAAATTATCATCGACGCGAATCTTAATGGTGTCGGCGTCAACATAAGAGACGGTGCCGGGACGCCGCGCAAGAACCATGACGCCTGAATCGCAAGCGGCTTTGAATTCCATACCCGTACCGACGAGCGGAGCTTGAGTTTTAAGCAACGGAACGGCTTGCCTTTGCATGTTAGCCCCCATAAGAGCGCGATTGGCGTCGTCGTTTTCAAGGAAAGGAATCATAGCGGTAGCGATAGAGACGACCTGCTTAGGTGAAACGTCCATGTAATCAACCTTCTCGCGGCGGACTTTGGTAGTCTCCTCTGCGCGGCGCACGGTAACGCGTTCATTGATAAACCAATCGTTATCGTCAAGCGGCTCGTTGGCTTGAGCGATGATTAAAATTTCCTCCTCGTCGGCGGTCATGTAGCGGACTTCGTTGGTGACGCGTTGATTAACT
Organism: uncultured Selenomonadales bacterium; assembly: GCA_937877545.1. GTDB lineage: Bacteria > Bacillota > Negativicutes > Selenomonadales > Selenomonadaceae > Quinella. The sequence continues at coordinate 51,533 of CALFJE010000062.1, forward strand.
TTGTCGACCTTGCGATAGGGCGTCTCCATAAAGCCGTATTGATTGACGCGAGCGTAGTTGGAAAGGGAGCCGATTAAACCGATATTCGGACCTTCGGGCGTCTCAATGGGGCACATCCTGCCGTAGTGAGAGTTATGAACGTCGCGGACTTCAAAGCCTGCGCGTTCCCTGGATAAGCCGCCGGGACCGAGGGCTGACAGCCTGCGTTTATGAGTAAGTTCGCTGAGCGGGTTATGCTGATCCATGAATTGACTAAGCTGACTGGAGCCGAAAAATTCCTTAATGGCGGCGACCACGGGGCGAATATTTATAAGATTCTGCGGCGTAACAATCTCGGCGTCCTGCGTAGTCATGCGTTCGCGAACGACGCGCTCCATACGTGTCATGCCGATACGAAACTGATTCTGAAGCAGTTCGCCCACGGCGCGAACCCTGCGGTTGCCCAGGTGGTCAATATCGTCGGGCAAGCCGATACCCGCCATGAGGTCGAAAACGTAACTAATCGAACTCATAATATCGGCAATGCAAACCGTGCGGTTATCGTGAATAGGCAGATTGGGGGCGCAAAGCATGGTATACGCGCCGGCGTCGGTCTTCACGCGAATGTGAATGGGCGTAATATATCCGCCGCGCAATTCGTCGGGAGTAAGCCCAAACATCTGTTCTTCGCCCTCGTCGGGAATTTGGTCGAGCATTTGTTGAGTAATAACAACTTCTCTGTTCAATAAAAGTTCGCCGGTTTCTTGGTCGAACAAATCTTCTGCAAGCACATGACCGAGCAAGCGGCGTTTCCAACCGAGTTTCTTTGTAAGCTTATATCTGCCGACGGCGGCAAGGTCGTATCTGCGCGGGTCGAAAAATTGTGAGTGGAGGAGGGAGGCGGCGTTATCGGCAGAGGGCGGTTCCCCCGGACGCAGACGATTATAAATGCCAATCAGAGCCTTCTCCTTATTATCTTCGCCGTTATGTTTATCGGCGTCGAGCATATCGATTAGGGCTTTGTAGCCGGCGGTGAGGTCGTTTTTATCGTCAAGGGCATAAATTTTATCGGTGAGGTATTTCAGATTGGAAAGGTTATCATTCTTCTCATCAAGCGCGGTGTAAGCCTTAAGCAGCGCGTCGAAAGTTTGAGCGTCGTGTTTACCTTTTCTTTTAAGATAGCCTGTGGTGAGCAGGTCGCGAGCGTCTGAGCCGTCTTCGGAGTCGGATTCGAGCAGGGCGGTTAATTGAGCGGCGGCAGTCTCATCGTGCAGTTTCTGTTCGATAAAAAACTTCACATCGAACAGCTCCAAAATCCGGTCATTGCTTTCAAAGTCGAGAGCGCGCAGGAAATAAGATACAGGCATCTTCCGCGTACGGTCTATGCGGACGGCAATAGCGGAAGAGTTATCGGTTTCGAGTTCAATCCACGCGCCGCGATTGGGAATACATTGCCCTGTGAAAATATTCTTACCGGTCTGGTCGATGTCTTTGGTATAGTAAGCACCGGGCGAGCGGACGAGCTGTGAAACGATAACGCGTTCCGCGCCGTTGATAATGAAAGTGCCGGTCGAAGTCATAATGGGAAAATCCCCCATAAAAACTTCCTGCTCTTTAACGTCGCCTTTCGCTTTATTAAGGAGTTTGACTTTCACGCGCACGGGCGCGGCGTAGGTACCGTCGCGTTTCTTGCATTCGTCGAGGCTATACTTACATTCGCCGAAAGTGAAATTCTCAAAGAACAGTTCCAAGTTCCCCGAAAAATCCGCTATAGGCGAAATATCCTTAAAAATTTCCTGCAGCCCCTCCTTCTTAAACCATTCGTAGGAGTTGCGTTGGAGATCCAGAAGATGCGGCATCTCCATGACTTCCTTTATCCTCGCGTAGCTGTAGCGTGTTCGTTTTCCTACTTGAACAGGATTAAACATTAAAGCCGTCACTCCTCACTTTAATTTAAATGCGCGGCGTAACCTTCGGAATGCCAAGCGGACACGACGCGCACAGTTTCTCCCTATGTTTGTTATTCGTTGTTAATCAGTAGCTTTGAATTGTATAGTCAAATGTTTTCTATGTCAAGCGGATTCGGCGTTGACTTTACGGCGGCGGCGTGATAAACTGCCCGCTAAGCGGTTGTAGCTCAGCAGGATAGAGCGGCTGCCTCCTAAGCAGTAGGTCGGGCGTTCGAATCGCCCCAATCGCACCAATTCTGAACGTAAGGAACGAAAAATATAGAACAGACAAAAAAGCTCTTCGCAAACGTGAAGGGCTTAAATTTTTATCCGAAGGAGGCGGATTATCATGTCGAAGGGGAAAATTTTAATCGGAGTGGCGTTGGCGGCATTGGCTGTCGCAATCGGCACTTATCTTGCTTTTTCACCGAAAAGTATCTCGGCGTCACGAGGAGTAAATGTGTCGTTGCCGGAGGAAATTGTCCAACAGAATCAGGCGGGCGCGGGCGAGGCGGAAATTTATTTGGCGGGCGGCTGTTTTTGGGGCACGGAATTTTTAATGCGCAACGTCCCCGGCGTCACGAGCGTGGAGGTCGGCTACGCCAACGGCACCACCCGCAACCCCGTTTATCGCGACGTGTGTAAGGGTTCCGGGCACGCCGAAACCGCGCATGTCATCTACGACACCAAAGCCATTTCGTTGCAAAAGATATTGTCGATTTACTACCAATCGATTGATCCGACGTTCGTCAAGCGCGAGGGCAACGGCGAGGACATGCAATATCGTTCGGGCATTTACTACAGCGACCCCGACGACAGGGAGATTATCAAGGCGTCACTTAAGGAGCTTCAGGGCAGTTTCTTCAACAAAATTTCCGTCGAGTGCGAGCCGATTAGGAATTTCTATCGCGCCGAGGAGGAACATCAGGAGTATCTTATGAAAAATCCGAGCGGTTACTGTCATTTGTCGCGCTCCATGATTGACGAACAGGCTAAGGCTAACGCGGCGCAGACGTTCAAGGATAAGAATTTCCCGCGTGATAAAGTTTACGGCAAGCCGACCAAGGAGACGCTTAAAAACCTCAACGAGCTTCAACGCGCCGTCACGCAGGAAAACGCCACCGAGCCGCCTTACAAGAACGAGTACAACGAGGAGGAACGCGCCGGCATCTATGTTGACGTGACCAACGGGCAGCCGCTGTTCGTGTCGACGGATAAATTTGATTCGGGTTGCGGCTGGCCTGCCTTTTCCAAGCCGATTGACAACAGCTTTATCGAGGAGCGCAAGGATTTTTCCTTCGGCAGAGACAGAGTCGAAGTCCGCGCCAAGGCAAGCGATTCGCATTTGGGTCACGTCTTCGACGACGGCGACGCGGCTAAGGGCGGCTTGCGCTACTGCATCAACAGTGCGGCGTTGCGCTTTATTCCCCGTGATAAAATGCAGACGGAGGGCTACGGCGATTGGCTTGACTTATTTAAATCATGAACGAATTTTATTTTGAAACAGCCTCGGCATAAAGTTTGCCGCTCAATACTTTTGCGTTCGCCGCCACGTCATTTGGCGGCTTTTTTTACAATGACAATCTCATCGTGACATTTTCCCTCAACCGCCAAGCAAAAGTATGGTTTCGATTGAATCTGAAAATTTTTTGTAGTATATTTGGCGCGGGCGAAACATTTTAAGTAAGCGGAGGTTGTTATGGTTAAGCTTTATGACTTAAATCATCCCGAATACGGTTACCTTGAGGTTGAAGTCGAGGAATTTTATTCCAACGATTATCCGCAATTCTTTGCTCGCAAGGGCAAGAATACTTACGTTCGCGATTTTTTTACTCCGATTTACGACGTGCCGATAATGACTTGGGGCAACAAGCCGAGCGACGGCGGCAACTTAATCTTGTCCCCCGAAGAGCGCGACGAACTTATTGCCAAAAATCCCGCCTCACAGAAATGGATTCGCAAATACCTCGGCGCAAAGGAGTTCATTTTCGTTTGGCAAGCAAGAAAGCCGCCACACGTCGCGACGCCGAAACCCCGTGGTTATTTCAAGAACGTCGCCAACCTAAGAGCAATTATCTTTTGGTGCCGTGTGTCAGCGGCGACCGTCGCCAATACATACCAATCGATTACATGTCGAGCGACATTATTTGCGGCAACGCCAACTTTATGATACCCGACGCAAAATATTGGCACTTTGGCGTTTTGACGAGTTCGGCGCATATGGCGTGGATGCGAATGGTCTGCGGGCGATTGGGCATGAGCTGTCGCTACTCTGCGGAGGTGGTTTATAATCCCTTCCCGTGGCCGCCGTTCAATCGGGAGGTGGAGCGCACGGCTTCCAAAATTCTGACGGTGCGGCGCAAATACCCGGAGACCGGCTTAGCCGACCTGTACGACCCGACGATTATGCCAAAAGATTTGCGGGCGGCGCACACGGCTAACGACCACGCCGTCATGGAGGCTTACGACTTTCCGAAAGGCATGACCGAACAGCAAATGCAAACCGCTTTCCTGAAACTTTACAAACGTTTGGAGACCTTGGATAGACTTTTTAACGGAAAATGAGGAGGAATGCCTATGCCGATAGATTTTGAACTGCCCGTGAAAATCCGCGACCTGGTCACGACGATAACCGTGCTCGACATTTTCGACATCCTAATCGTGGCGGCGATAATCTACAAGACGTATCAAATGATTCAAGACACGCGGGCAATCACGTTGGTCAAAGGGCTTATGGTTATCGTGTCGCTGACGATAATCTGCGGCTGGCTGAATTTGCACGTGATAAGCTGGCTTTTGCAAAAAAGCTCGGAGTGGTTGCTGATAGCGTTGCCGATACTTTTTCAACCGGAATTGCGGCGGGGATTGGAACATTTGGGGCAAGGACAATTCTTCAGCCATGGAGCGTCGTTGCTGGACAAAAAAGCAGCCGATACGGTCGTCGACGAGCTGGTCAAGACGGCAAAGAAGCTGTCGCAGACACGCACGGGCGCACTCATGGTCATCGAACGCGAAATGAAATTGAACGACATCAGCGTCACGGGCATACACATTGACGGAATCATATCATCGGAATTTTTACTGAACGTCTTTATCGTGAACACGCCCCTGCACGACGGCGCGGCGATAATTCGCGGAAACAGACTAATCTCGGCGGCGTGCGTCTTGCCGCTGACGGAAAACACCGGCTTATCAACGGAGCTGGGCACGCGTCACAGGGCGGCAATCGGCTTATCGGAGCAGTGCGACGCGTTAATAGTCGTTGTGAGCGAGGAAACGGGTACAATCTCCGTCGCCGAAAACGGGCGCATGGTTCGCCACCTCGACGAACAGACTTTGGCGGCTAAGATTCGTCCCGCCTTTTCGCGCCGCGAGGATAAATTTTTCGGCAACATGCTATCCAAATGGAGGGGCGGCTCATGAGGACGCAAATAATAAATCTTTTCCGCCGCAACCTGCTGAAGAAGTTAATCGCACTCGTGGCGGCGTTCCTTATGTGGGTATACGTCATGGCAGACCAAGACCCCGCGATAGACGGCTCCTATACGGTGCCGCTGACAATTTCAAACGCGCCTTACGACTTAATCCCCATATGCGACGAAAAAGTTATACAGGTAAGCGCACGTGCGCCGCGTTCGAGTGTCGTTAAGTACGACGCCAACGCCTTCCGCGTCTACGCGAATTTGGAGGGCTTGGGCGAGGGCGACCACCAAATCACGCCGCAAGTGGTCATGCCGCAAGGCTTTGAACTTATAGAAACGTATCCCTCGACGGTCAAAGTCAAACTGGACTCCGCGACGGAGCGGCAAATGTTCATTGAGCTGATAACGACGGGGGCGGTTGCGCCCGATTCGGCGATAAGAGAAATTCGCAAGTCAATGGAGGCGGTCACGGTCGTCGGTCCGAAAAACTTCGTCGAGCAAGTGGCGCGGGTCTACAGTATGATAAATTTTTCGGGCAACACGTCGAGCTTTGAGATGCAGATACCGATGCGGGCGGTCGACGCCAAAGAAAATCCCGTGTCGGGCGTGCGCGTGGTACCGAGCGTCATAACGGTTTCGGTCGACATAGAGAGCGGCGTCAAGAAAAAAATCGTTCCCGTCGTCTCGGAGCTGACTGCCCCGGACGGTTGGGAACTGACAAAAGTAACCGTGGAACCCGCGCAGATTGAAATAACGGGCGCGGAGTCGGTCGTGAATGCAATCGTGACGCTAAAGACGGAGCCTTTCACCGTGCAGACGGGGCAAAAGAATTTCAAAGGCTCGCTTGAGTTGGTGGTGCCCGAAGGCGTGACGGTCAAGAGTAAAGAGGTCACGGTATCGGCGGAAGTCGTCCGCAAGCCCGTCGCCAAGGAGCCGACTTCCAACTAATTCAAAAAAATTTTTCGGGAGCACTTGATAATTGTTATCACGTGTGCTATACTGCGTTCAGGCTTTCGTTAAAGCTCTCCTAAAATATAATACACATACGCTTGAAAAAGACTCCGTGCTGCTCACGCGGAGTCTTTTCGATTTCAAAATCAGGTGTGAACGATTTGCGCAACGCTCTCAACATGCGACGTAAACGGAAACATATCGACGGGCTGAATCTTAATCGTGCGATAGCCGAGTGCGGCGAGGATATTCAAATCGCGGGCAAGCGTGGCGGGGTTGCATGAAACGTAAATAATCTTGGCAGGCTCCATGGCAGCGAAGGTCTCCAGGACTTTCTTATCGCAACCTGCGCGGGGCGGGTCGACAATCACGACGTCGGCATAAACGCCCGAATCGCGGAGCCTCGGCAAAACTTTAACGACATCGCCCGTGAGGAATTCGGCATTGCGGATATTGTTTTCGCGGGCATTCTTCTTTGCGTCGGCTATCGCTGAACTCACAACCTCGACGCCAATAATCCGCCGCGCCTTCCGCGCCATAAATAAGCCAATCGTGCCCGTGCCGCAGTAAGCGTCGATAAGCGTCTCGTGCCCGCGCAATTCCGCGAAGTCCAAAGCCGTCTTGTAAAGAATTTCAGCCTGCGCGGTGTTGACTTGGAAAAACGAACGCGCCGATATGTTAAAGCTTAGCCCGCCGATTTTGTCGTGAATGGTCGGCTTGCCGTAAAGAATGCGCGTGTCGCGACCGAGGATAACGTTGTTGCGATAGGTCTGGACGTTTTGCTGAATGCTCGTGACTTCGGGCAACTCCTTAATCAGGGCGCGGACGAAAGCTTTATCGTTCGAGAAATTCTTCGCGGCGGTGACGAGGACAATCATCAGCTCGCCGTTGCAACCGACACGCCCCATCACGTGGCGCAGAAAGCCTCTGTGCGTATTTTCGTCGTAGGGTTGAAGGTTGAACTTTTTGGCGACGTTGCGGACGGCGTTCAAGATTTTATCGTTGCCGGCGTTTTGAATCGGGCAGGCGGGCGCGTCAATGATTCTGTGCGTGCCGCGAGCGTAGCAACCGATAGCCAAGCCCTTGCCGACGGGGAATTGCATTTTGTTGCGGTAGCGGAGGGGATTGTCCATGCCGAGCGCATTAAAAATTTCGACGCCCGCAAGCTTGCCGATACGTTCTGCGGCGTCGACGACCTGTTGACGTTTCCACTTCAACTGCGCGGGATAACTCAAGTGTTGGAGCTGACAGCCGCCGCAATCTTTATAAAGCGGGCAAAAAGGCTCCGTGCGCTCCGCCGAAGGTTTAACGACTTCGACGAGCCGGGCAACCGCGTAATTTTTTTTGCGCGTAATAATCTCGGCAAGAACCTCCTCGTCGGGAAGCGCACCCTCCACAAAAAAAGTAAGCCCGTCGAGTTTGCCTACTCCTTCGCCCGACGCGCCCAAGCCGTGAATTTTAATCCGTAGCATTTCGCATCAACCTCAAGTCTTCGTTCAGCTGAGCCTTAAGTTCCTCAACCGACGCAAATGTTTTCTCCTCACGCAACTTGCTGATAAAGCTGACGAAAATCTCCTCGCCGTAAATGTCGCCGCTGAACTTGTCGATAAAAACCTCCAAACGCCGACGCGCCACCTTGAAGGTCGGATTGTCGCCGATATTGGCAATGCCGTTGAACAGCTCGCCGCGCACCTTGACGCGCACGATATACGCGCCGTTGGGAAGCATCGCCCTGTGGTCGGCAATTTCAAGATTAGCGGTCGGGAAGCCGAGTTTGCGCCCGCGCCTGTCGCCGTTGACGACTTCGCCGGCGTAGGTGAAATGCCTGCCGAGCAGTTGATTAGCCGTTTCCAAATCGCCCGCCGCTATCAACGCCCGAATCCGCGTACTGCTGACGGTTTTTCTGTCGACGGTAAAAGTCTGACAAACCTCCGCTCTGAAGCCGTAATTTTCGCCTTCGCGCAGGAGCATACGACCGTTACCGCGCCCGTAGCGTCCGAAGGTGTAATTCTGCCCCGTCACGACGTAAGCCGGCGCAATTTTATCTTGAAGAAGCTCCAAAAATTCTTCGGGTGATTTGCGGCTGAAGTCCTTGGTAAACGGAATTTCGATAAGCACGTCGACGCCCATATCGGCAAGAATTTCGCGGCGGAGACTTTTACTGCCAATCATGAGCGGGGCGTCGTCGGGAGCAATGACGCTGAGCGGGTGATTCGCGAAGGTGAAGACAACGGCGGTACCGTCAATGGCGCGAGCCTTGTCAACGGCGTGGCGAATAACTGTGGCGTGACCGAGGTGAACGCCGTCGAACATGCCCAGCGCGACGACGGGGCGCGGATACTTTTTTATGACGCTGATTTTTTTTATAATCTCCAAACAAAAAACCTCGTTTCAATCGGCTAGAGCCGAGCGTATGGCTGAAATTTCCTGCGCGGTGAACAATCCTTCGGGTGATTCGCGAATCATGATGTCGCGGAGCCGAAGCCGCAATGTATCCAATTCGACGGGCGGATAAGCCGCCGTAGCCGACTTGCTGATTGTCTGCGTCTGCGCGTCAACGTAGCGTTGCGTCTTGCTTATGACCGCCTCAACCAATGCGCGATTCTCCGCGTCGAGCTTGGGCGGCGCAGTCAACATGTAGATTTTAACTTGCTCGTCAACCGACTCCTGCTCCAAATCCCGCAACCGCAGATATGTCGCCTCCGCGTTGAAACTCTGCGCGTCGGTCGCCTTCAAGCCGTCAAGGATATTGTGATACGACTGCCAATTTCGGTCGAGGCGGTCAATGTCCTTTTGATAAGCCGCGTACCATTCGCCGAAAATTTTCTGCCGCTCCTGCAAATCCTCAAGTTGCGCCCGCGTGATTTGCTCGCGCTGAATCTGTTGGACGCGTACAAACGCACTCGCGCCGAATACCGCTATCAGCAACGCGCAGATTATCATAAACGTTTTCTGCGTCGGCGAAAATTTGTACAACACCGCCATTGCCGCGCCCGCCGTCAATAACATTATATATATCATAGCTCAAACCAATGCTCAAAATGTTGCTCAACGTCGAAACGAATCAGCTCGCCGATACGCGGCGTCAAAAGCGTGTAGGCTCTGCCCTCGCCTTCGGCAAGCAGGGATTTATAAGGCTCGTTCCACTCGTGACGGGAAAGCGCGAACTTCCCCGCGTGAATCGGTACAACCTTAGCCGCCCCGATGTCCTCGGCAGCCTGCGCGGTCTCGTCGGGCAAAAGGTGTATCGCGTGCCACGCCCGATTGTATTGCCCGTTCTCTACGAACGCCAAATCGAAGCCGCCGAATTTCCTGCCGATGTCCTTGAAGTGCGGGGAATACCCTCCGTCGCCCGAACAGAAGATTTTCCGCGCAGGTGTCACGAAAGCAAATGCACACCACTCCGTAGGGTTTTTGGTCATCATACGCCCCGAAAAATGTTGGCTCGGCAAAATGTGCGCCGTCAAGCCGTGCCCGAAGTCAATCACCGAATCCCAATCCTCCTCGATGATTTTGTCGGCGTCGAAGCCCCATTGCTCAAAATATTCGCCGACGCCCAAAGGACACAGCACCGTTTTAACCTTGGGCTTGAGAGCCGTAACCGACGGATAGTCCAAATGATCCCAGTGGTCGTGCGTTATCGCCAACACGTCAAGCGCGGGGAAATCGTTCGCCGTGTAAATGTTACTGCCCGCGAACGCCTTATTGATAAAGAAAACCGGCGAGGCATACGACGAAAACACCGGGTCGAGCAAAATCCGCCGCCCGCCCAGTTGCAGGTAAATCGTCGAGTGTCCCATCCAAACCGCGCAATCGGTGTTGCCCAACGACTGCAAATTTGTTTTGACGGTCGGAATCGGCACGGGCGGTATCAGCCCCGTCTTGTCGCCGAATAAAAACTTCCACGTCGCCACGAGCCGATTCTCTCTGTCTTGAACGTCCTCGCTCATGATTTGCACGGGCGTCAAACACTCGAAGCGGTCTCCGAAATAGTGCGGTGACGCCAATATCTTTTCCAAGCGCGAACCCGACGGCAACCGTCCGAATTGCGGTTGGTGCACGTAGTAAAAAAGCCCGCCGCCCGCCAATGCCGTCAAGCCCGCGCCGCCGATTAGTGCGTTACGAATAAAATTTCTTCGATTCATCTGTACGCTCCAATGAAAATTTTTAGTGCTTGAAATTTCTACTCCCGCCCCTCAATCCCTACCGCCCGAAAAATTTTTTGCCAAGATTAAAGGGGAATTATAAGCCGCGTTGAAAGACACAGTGTTAATTTTTATCCGCAAGGTTGAAGAAAGATTTTTTCTGTTGTACAATCGATAACAAATTTTTTTAAGAATCGCAAGCAGAAAGGTGAGTGAAACGGGCGTGCTGGAACAAATACTTGACTCGTCGAATTTGAATTACTTGCCGCGAGCCATGACGGCGGCGAACATAAGGCAAGAGGTCATAGCCAACAACGTGGCAAACGTCAATACGCCGAACTTCAGGAAATCGGTCGTGGAGTTTGAAGACCTGTTGGCGCGTGAACTTTACGGCGAGGACGATAACAAATTAAAAATGGTAAGAACTCACGATAAACATTTGCCGCCGGAGGAGCTTCCCTATCACGCGGAGCCGACAATCACCATAGACCACTCGACGATAATGCGTGCAGACGACAACAACGTCGACATCGATATTGAAATGGCGTCGCTGGCAAAGAATCAGCTCTACTACAACGCGATAGCCACGGAGCTTAACGGTCACGTCAGCCGCTTGAAGAACGCCATAACCAGCAACGGACAGTAATTTTAGGGACTAGGAATTAGGAATTAGGAATTAGGGAAATAGGGAAGTAGGGAAATAGAATATGGGAATGTTTCTGGGCATTGACGCCTCGGCTTCGGGCTTGACCGCCGAACGCTTGAGGATGGACGTCATTTCAAATAACATAGCAAACGCCAATACCACGCGCACCGAACGCGGCGGAGCCTTCCACCGTCGCTACGTCGTCTTTGAACCTCGCGACCGCGAACCCAAAAGTTTTGAGCAAACCCTAATCAAGGCGGTCGGCTTGAACAGACAAACCGGCGAGGGCGTCCGCGCAGTCCAAATCACCGAGGACAACACCCCCGGTCCGCTGGTCTACGACCCCGGTCACCCCGACGCCAATGCCGAAGGCTACGTCGAAAAGCCCAACGTCAATATCGTGACCGAGATGGTCGACATGATAACCGCGCAACGCGCCTACGAGGCTAACTCCACGGCGATTAACGCCGCCAAGTCCATGGTCAGCAAGGCTCTGGAAATCGGCAGATAAAAAAGCGTTGATATTGTTTCTTGAAATGTTTATAATCGTCAAGGTTAATTCGGTAAGTTGACAGGAAGGTGACAAGATGGAGATAACGCCGTTGGAAATGACGCCCGTGAAAATGAGCGCACACAGTCACATTGGCGAAAAAGTTGAGGAACCCGTAAAAAGTTTTGGAGAATTCGTGGCAGACGCCTTGAAAAAAACAAACGAGCTTGAACTCGAATCCGAACGGCTGAACGCGGCAATGGCGGCGGGCAGGATAGAGGACGTGTCTCAAGTGGTGGTTGCCTCTCAAAAGGCAGAAATCGCGCTCCAATTAACGCTCCAATTAAGAAACCGTGCCACAGCGGCATATCAGGAAATAATGCGTATGCAAGTATAGGGATTGGGGATTAGGAATTAGGAACTAGTAAAACCTACTCCCTGATTCCTGATTCCTGATTCCTAGAAAGGACTGAGTTTATTGGCGAATTGGAGAGAGCGACTCCGCGAGCTGTGGAACAGATACGACAGACGGCGCAAATTTGCATTCATCGGCGGACTAATCGCCCTCGTGCTTATCTTCGCGGGAATAAGCTTCCACTACGGCTCAAAGCCCGAATATGTGCCGCTGTATACCAATTTGGAAACCAAAGACGCCGGCGACGTCGTAAACAGCTTGAAGGAATCGGGCGTCCCCTATGAACTTATCGAAGACAGAAAAGGCGCGACAATCCTCGTCCCCCTCACGCAAGTGCACGACTTGAGGCTTGAGCTGGCGGCGGCGGGACTGCCTCGCGGCAATAAAGGTTTTGAACTCTTCGACGACAGCAAACTCGGCGTCACGGAGTTTCAAAACAAGATAAATTACCTTCAAGCTCTGCAAGGAGAACTCACCCGCACAATCGAACACCTCGACAGCGTGGACAAGGCTCGCGTGCATATCGTCCTGCCCGAAGACAGCCTCTATAAAAAGAACGAAAAGCCCGCCACCGCCTCGATTCTCCTTATGCTGAAGCCCGAAACCAAATTGGCTCCCGCCGAGGTTAAAGGTATTGTCAATCTGGTAAGCCACAGCGTCCAAGGGCTTGCGCCCGAAAATATCACAATCGTCGACGCGGAGGGCAATATCCTAAACAAGAGCGACGACGACGAACTTGAACGCCAAAATGCAATGAATTTGCGGGCACTCAATCAGATTGAGATGACAAAGCGCGTTCGTGACCACATTCAGCAAAACGTCCAGACTATGCTCGATAAAACCCTCGGCGACGGCAACGCCTTCGTGCGCGTGAGCGTGGAACTGGACTTCGACGACAGGAAGATTGACCGCCAAACCTTCACGCCCGTGGTTGACGAATCGGGCATTATCCGCAGTCAGCAAGACATCAGCGAAAGCTACAACGGCGAATCCAATATCCCCGGCGGTCCGGCAGGTATTCAGGCGAATATCCCCGGCTACGTGGCTGAAGACAGAAACGCCAACGCCGAATACGAGCGCAAGGAGTCGACGAAAAACTACGAGATCAACGAGGAAAATCAGAAAATCATAGCGTCGCCCGGCTCCATAAGACGCCTTACCGTTGCCGTCTTGGTCAGCGACGAGATAACCGAACTGCAACAGGAAGGTTTGCTCCGAGCAGTGGCGTCGGCGGCGGGCATAAACGAAGAGCGCGGCGATACCATTTCGGTCGAGCCTCTGCCGTTCAATACCGACTTGAAAGACCGACTCGCCGAAGAGGCGCGGCTTGAGCAATTACGCAAAGACAGAATTTTTTACATGGAGATTGCGGCTATGATTTTACTTGCGGCGTTACTGTTGGGCGGTTTCTTAATGTATCGCTGGAGAAAACGCAAAGAGCGTCAGGCGGCGATAGAGGCACAACAAGAAGCGGAAAGAAAGGCTCGCGAAGAAGAATTGCGCCTCGCGGAAGAAAAACGTCGCGCCGAGGAGGAAGAACAACGGCTCTTCGAGGCAGAGGTAAGACGCAACGCGGAGGCAAAACGCATCGTCGAAGAGGAAATGGCTAAGCTCAAAGCCGAAGCCGAGGCTAAGGAAAAAGCCGAAGCAGAGGCTGAAGCGGCGGAGCTTGCCAAAGCGGCGGGCGCAGTTGCGGGCGGAGTTGCCGGCGCAGTCGCAGGCGAAGGCGAAGAATCCGAAGAAGACGATCTGCTTACGCCCGAAGAAAGACGCATCAACAAAGAGAAAGAAGCCATCCTCAAGCTTATCGACGAAAAACCGGAGGAGGTTGCGTGGCTAATCAAGCAATGGCTTATGGAAGACGAATAAATTTTTAGGGATTGGGGAACAGGGACTAGGGACTAGGCAAATCTAGTTCCCGATTCCTGAATCCCAATCCTTTTTTGTTTGAACGGAGGAAAGCAAATGGCAAGACCTGACGACAACGATTTTGATATGTATACCGAGCCCAAGCCCATGAGTGCTCACGAAAAGGCGGCGATTTTGTTCATAGCCCTCGGCGGCGACTACGCTGCTAAAGTCTTCGCGCACATGGACGAGGACGAAATTGAAACAATCACGCTCGACATTGCCAACAACAAGCAGGTCGGTATCGAAAAGAAAAATATGGTTATCAGCGAATTTTATCAGCTGATGATGGCGAACGATTATATTTCGACGGGCGGCTTGGAATACGCGCAGACGGTCTTGGAAAAAGCCCTCGGCGCGGAAAAGGCGGGCGACATCCTCAAACGCCTCACGACAAGCTTGCAAGTGCGCCCGTTCGAGTTCCTGCGCAAGGCGGACTCCACGCAGCTTTTGAACTTCCTGCAAAACGAACACCCGCAGACAATCGCGCTGGTTATGGCGTACCTCGACCCGCAACAAGCCGGTATCGTCATGACGGGCTTATCCGTCGATTCGCAAGCCGACGTTGCCAAGCGTATCGCGCTCATGGACAGGACGTCGCCCGACGTTATCCGCGAAATTGAACGCGTGCTTGAGAAAAAATTATCGTCCATGTCAATGCAAGACTTCACCAGCGCGGGCGGCGTTCAAGCTGTCGTCGAGATCCTCAACCGCGTCGACCGCGCCACAGAGCGTGCCATTATCGAATCCCTGGAAGTCGACAACCCCGAACTCGCCGAGGAAATCAAACAGCTCATGTTCGTCTTCGAGGATATTATTTTGCTGGACGACCGCTCCGTTCAGATTGTCCTGCGCGAAGTCGATACCAAGGAATTGGCTTTGGCTATGAAGGCGACCAACGAAGAAGTCACCGCGAAGATTTACAAGAACATGTCCAAACGCGCCGCCGATATGCTCAAGGACGAACTGGAATATATGGGTCCGGTCAAGATTCGCGACGTGGAAGAGGCGCAAGCCAAGATTGTCAACGTTATCCGCACGCTCGAAGACAGAGGCGAAATCGTCATCGTCCGCGGTCAGGGCGAGGGAATGTTTGTGTAATTTGGAATTGGGATTGAGGAATGAGGAATGTATAATAAAAATATCGTGCGCTATCACACGGTCGGCGAGCCTGTAATAATCAGCTTCAAACCGCTTAAGCCGCCCGTCGAGGAGGAGCCTAAAGAGGAGTCGCCCGCCGAGGAGTCGGAAGAAGAAATCGCCGAATCCGAACCTGCGCCCGAACCCGAACACGGTATACCGCAAGAAGTGCTCGACAAAATCTACGCGGAAATAGAGGAAATCGAACAGAAAGCAACGCTCACCGAGGAAACTCTGCGCGAAGCCGAGGAAACCAAATTCGCCGCCGAGGATCTCAAAAAGCAAGCCGAGGAACTTAAAGCGCAAGCCGAAGAGCACCTTCAAGCCGCGCAAACTCAAGCCGACGAATTGCTCCAAGACGCTCAAGCCAAAGCCGACGAACAAATTCAGGCGGCGGAGGCTCAAGCTCAAGCGACGATTCAAGAGGCGGATAAAACCTTGCAAGACGCGCAGACCGAATCTGATAAAATCATCGCGGATACCAAGCAGGCGGCGGCTGACCTCCTTAAGCAGACGCGCAAGGAAGGCTACGACGCGGGTTATGAGGACGGCAAGGAAAAGGGCATTGTCGACGGCAAGACCCAAATCGAAAAGGAACTTGCCGAAACCGTCCGCCAAGCCAACGACAAAGCGCAAAGGACTATTCAAGACGCCAAAGAGCAAACGGCGGAATACTTCATACGCGCCGAGGACGACGTTGTCCGAATCGTGATGATGGCGATTGAAAAGATTCTGCCGCAACATTTCCTTGACGTGCCGCAAGTTATCCTGCCCGTGGTGCGCGAGGCGATTCATCACGTCCGCGACCAAAAGGAGATTAAAGTCCACGTCGACCCCGACAGCTACGACTTGATTTTAATGGCGCGTTCGGAGTTCCAAGCAATGTTGCCCGGCGGTACCGCGATTCTGGAAATTATCTCGGACGACGCGCTCAAGCCCGGCGATTGCGTCATAGAAACACCCAACGGCGGCGTCGACGCCAGACTTTCCACGCGCCTCGAACTCATACGCAATTCCGTTCGCGGCGTACTCAACAGACAGGGGGCGATTTAAAATGTCCAACGAGGAAAAAATCCTTTCCATGCTTACCAAAATGCAAGCCGATATTGACAGCTTGAAAGCCGAAGTCGAAGCTGTCAGGAACAACGAACTCCTTAAGGTGGTGGAGAAAGCCCAATCGGAAAGACGGGCGGATACCTACGCGGCTTTAGAAGCGATGCGGGAATTGCTCACTCAAGAGGAAAAAGACGCGCTCGGCGAATATGTGGAGGCGGAAATGGCAAGAAAGGCGGCTCTTTATGGCTGATTATTGTTTGGATTCAAATGTTGTGAGCGACATCCTGCGCGGCGACCCCGTCGTCATGCGCCATTTGAACGCGGCTAAGGCGAACAATGACAAGATATTTATCCCGTCCATAGTCTACTACGAGATTATTCGCGGTTTGAAGTCGGCGGGCAAGAATCGTAAGCTTTTGGCGTTTCAAATTTTCTACGACACTGCCGAACACCTCTACCTCGACCGAAACGATTTGGCGACGATTGATAAAGCCTCCGACATTTACGTTCAGCTCCACAAGGGACAGATGATTGAGGACAATGACATTTATATCGCGGCGATTGCTATGGTCAACGGTTGCACGCTCGTCACGGCGAACACGCGACATTTCGGGCGCGTCGAGGGCTTGAGCTTTGTTAATTGGAGGTCGCTTTAAAAGCGACGGAACAGCGTTCGCGCCGAGCCGATAAGTATTGGAAAGATATTCGCCGCGCCGAAACAAATTGCCGGCGCATTTCCGCCCTTAAAATTTTTACAGGAAATTTAAAATGACTGCGATAAAAAACGACATCAACCTTCAAAAGCTATGCAACGCTATTGACGAATGCAACACGATAAAGCTCACGGGCAAGGTTACGCAAGTGGTCGGGCTTGTCATTGAGACGCGGGGACCGACGGTAAGCGTGGGCGAACTGTGCTATATCTCGTCGAAACTGCCGAACGTGCCGCCAATCCCCGCCGAGGTCGTCGGCTTCCGCGAGGGCTTCGTCATGCTCATGCCGATTGGCGAAATGCAAGGCGTAGGACCCGGTTGCGAAGTGGTAGCCGCGCAGAAGATGCTTCAAGTCAAAGTCGGCGACGAACTCCTCGGACGCGTCTTGGACGGGCTGGGCAGACCTATGGACGGACTCGGACCGATTCTCTCCACGACGGAATATCCGTTGCAAGCCGCGCCGCCGCACCCCTTAACCAGACCGCGAATCACGCAAAGCCTTTACGTGGGCGTCCGCGCCGTCGACGGACTGATGACTTTGGGCGACGGTCAACGTATCGGCATTATGGCGGGGTCGGGCGTCGGCAAGTCAACGCTCCTGTCGATGATAGCGCGTAACACCGAGGCGGACATCAGCGTTATCGGGCTTATCGGCGAACGCGGGCGCGAAGTTCGTGACTTCATAGAGCGCGACCTCGGCGAGGCGGGACTTAAACGTTCGGTCGTCGTCGTGGCTACGGGTGACCAGCCCGCGCTTGTCAGAATCAAAGGAGCCATGACTGCCACCGCCATTGCCGAATACTTCCGCGACCAAGGGCACAAGGTTATCTTGATGATGGACTCCGTCACGCGCTTTGCTATGGCTCAACGCGAAGTCGGCTTGACAATCGGCGAACCGCCCGCCACTCGCGGCTATACCCCGTCGGTGTTCGCGCTGTTGCCAAAACTCCTCGAACGCGCAGGGACTTCCGATAAAGGCTCAATCACGGGGATTTATACCGTCCTCGTCGACGGCGACGATATGAACGAGCCGATTGCCGACGCCGTGCGCTCAATCCTCGACGGGCATATCGTCCTCAGCCGCGCTATCGCCGCAATGAATCACTTCCCCGCCATTGACGTTTTGGGCAGCGTCAGCCGCGTTATGATTGAAGTCGTTTCGCCCGAACACCTCCAAGCCGCGCAGAGGCTCCGCGCTTTAATGGCGGTTTACAAGGACGCCGAGGATTTGATTCATATCGGCGCGTATGTCAAAGGCTCCAGCAAGCGAATCGACGAGGCTATTGGAAAGATTGACGCGATTAACGAATTCCTTTGCCAAGGGATTTACGAGGTCGATACCTACGACGTGACCAAAAAGAAGCTCATGAGAATTTCGGGCAAGTGAGCCG
>CALFJE010000063.1 GCA_937877545.1 uncultured Selenomonadales bacterium
GTCAGGTCGCGCACTATTTTTTTTATCCGAAACTCCGCGTCCAAATAAATCACGTTCGCGTGAACTGTTGCCCGACGCTCAGATTGAATCGTTCAGCCGCACCGCTCGGCAACTCCAATGCGCCCCACGCTCCAAGGCAAACGCTCATGCCAAGCCACGGTGTCAGGTCGCGCACTATTTTTTTTATCCGAAACTCCGCGTCCAAATAAATCACGTCAATCGCAAAGCGCATGAAGAGCATATGCACGCTGTTACACGGCGCGAGGAGCAAGCCGCAATCTTCCTTAAGACGCCGACGCCCCATAAGCCCGCGCAGTCGGCTCAAGAAACTTTCCGCCAACTCAATCTCCAGCGTCGCGCCGTTGATATAAAATTTCTCCACGTGAATCACCTTAAAATTTTGGCGAGGACGAGGAGCGCAATGCCAATCGCCAACAGGATAAACAGAATCGGGAGCGCGATAAAGAACATCAGCGCGGCGAACGCAAGACCGATTAAAATCGCGGCGATTTGAGCAAGACGACTGCCGTTAAGAAGGGCGCGAACGAACGAGCCGACCGCTCGCCCAAAAATGTTCGTGTCGTCAAAATTTATGTACGTCCTGCGCGTATTGAATTCGTAACTGCGCCGTTGCTCGCGAAAAGTTTCGTCATTTATGCGCCCGCTGTCCTCGCCCGCGTCAATCGTCACGCCCCGATAAAAATTTTTCTCTGTGCGCGTCAGCTCGCGAACGTTGCCCTCGGTATTTTCGTAGCCGCAAAAAACGCACCGCATTGAATTGCCCAAATCCTTGCCGCAACGTCGACATTGCATAGCAATCGCCCTCCCAATCGTCAACGAATTTTTTTTACCGTATCCTGCTCCGAATACTCAATCGCCGGCAGTTCCAGCTTGCAACCGTTCCGCAACGAATCCACCGTCGCGAAGAATGTCCGCCGCAACGTCTCAACCTCTTTGGTCGCCACATTTTTTGACGACAGCTCAAACAAGCGGTTTATCGCCGTCGAAGTCAGCCGCATCGCCGCCAATTTGAATTCCCGTTCCGTCTGAATAAATATTTTCCTGTCCCACGCGATTTTTAACAGCTTAATCCACGATACCGGCGTCAACGCGTAAGTGCTTTTCCAATACGTCGCCTGTTGCTTGTGGTGACGGAAACAGCTCAAGCTCTCGGTGAAGCGAAACAATTTCCCCTTGCTAAGGAGCTGAAGCCACGTCGACACGTCAACCAGGCTGAAAAAGCCGCGCTCGTCCTCGTTCCAACACAAATCATTGTCACGCAGGAACTTCTTGCGAATCAAAACGGTAGTCGGCTCGCCTATGTAGTTGTCCCACAGGAAAAGCAATCTGCCCGCCGCGTTGCCCGTAAGCGTCACGTTATCCTTGAATAACGCCTTGCTCTTGCCGATAACCTTGCCGGTCGCGTCAATGTAATCCTTAGCCGAGGTGACAAGCGAAACTTCGGGATTGTTGCGGTAAACGTCAACCATTTGCTCCAACTTGGTCGGATAAAAGCGGTCGTCGTCCATGAGCCAGTTGACATACTCGGCGGCGGGATTGTTATAGCTCCGCGCAAAATTCCAGTTATCGTGCGCGTCAAAGTTTTTATGCCGAAAATATTTTATGCGCTTGTCGTCATAGCCCGCAACCAAACGCTCCGTGGCGTCGTCGGTCGAATTGTCGCTGATAACCACCTCAATGTTGCGGTAGGTCTGATTCAACGCGCTGTCCAGAGCCTCTTTAAAGTACTGCGGGCGATTGAACGTCGGGATAATCACCGTCACCAGCGGGAACAAATCCGCCGAGTAATCGTCCAGAAATTTTTCGCAGCTGTCGCGCTTGAACTTGAACTTAATCCCCGCGTGCGCAATCCACGGCTTATCCTGCGCGGCAACCCAAAGCTTACAGCCCGCCCGCCTAAGCTCCATGCACTGCGCTTGAGTGCCGAACACGCAATCCTTATACCGTTCATGACGCCACGGCAAATCGTATTGCGTCGCGATAAAGAAGCAGTCCAGCATATCAACCTCGCCCGAATAATTCTTGTTCGTGCGATTGGCAGACTTGAGCACCGCGCCGTTCGTCGACAACCGAATCGCGCCGCTCGTGCTCACCGCGCCGATTTTACCGTCGCCCTTGAAAATGTTCAGCAACTCGACCAAAAAATTCTCGTCGACAATGACAAGGTGCTCGTCCAGATAAATCTTATATTTGGCGTCGCTTGACCGCCGCGCCTGTTCGTAGGCGGCAAATCGCTCCGCGCCCTTGACCGCCTTTATCTCCAGTGAAAATTTGTTCGGCACGACGACTTTTTTTAGAGACGCCGTCAACTCCGCGCAGAGTTTTTCGTCCGTCTCGTGGATTATGACCGTTATCTTCCGTTTGTTCAAGGTTGCACCTCAACGAATCTTTTTAATCGCGTCCTGCGCCGAATACTCCGCCGCCGGCAATTCAAGCTTGTAACCGTTCGATAACGCCTGCGCCATCGCCACGAAATATTTTTCCAACGTTTCGACTTCCGCGCCGTGATAATCGTTTTGGAGAGGCAAGCGCAAGCCCCGTACCGCCTGCAACTCGAACCAGCCCAAAATCGCCGTGCGCAATTCCGTTTCCGTAGTGAGGAAGGCTTTTTGCTCCCACGCCTGCTTTATCAGCCGCGCCCATTGAATCGCGGCAAGCGGCGGCGTATACTCCCAGCCCGACGCTATGCCCTTGTGCGCACGATACGCGCTCAGCACCTCGTCGATAAAATACAAATCGCCCTGCGTCAGCAGACGGCAACACGTCGATATATCCGCCAGGTTGAAAAAGCCGCTGTCCTCCGCGTCCCAACACAAATCGTTATCGCGCAGGAATTTCTTGCGAATCAGCACCGTGGTCGGCTCGCCTATGTAATTTTTAAATTCGCTGAAGAGAAGCCGCCCCGCCTCGGAGCCGCCGATTTTCTCCGAAATCTTGACGGGCACATTGACCTCGCCGAGGACTTGCCCGTATTCGTCGATGATGTTGCGCCTGGAAGTGACAAGCGACACGTCGGGATTGGCGCGGTAAATCTCAAGCATCTGCTCCAGCTTGGTCGAATAAAAAATATCGTCGTCCATGAGCCAGTTGACGTACTCGGCGGCGGGATTGTTATAGCTCCGCGCAAAATTCCAATTCTCGTGCGCGTCGAAGCCCTTATGCCGGAAATATTTTATGCGCTTGTCGTCGTAGTCCGCAACCAAACGCTCGGTGGCGTCGTCGGTTGAATTGTCGCTGATAACCACCTCGATGTTGCGGTAGGTCTGATTCAACGCGCTCTCCAAAGCCTCGCGGAGATATTCGGGGCGATTGAACGTCGGGATAATCACCGTCACCAGCGGCAGGAAATCTTTGGCGTATTCGTCGAGAAACAGTCGACAGCTTGCCTTGTCGGACGCAAAAGTTATCTCGTCGTGTGAAAGCCACGGCTCAACCTGCGCGGCGACCCAAAGCTTATAACCCGCACGCTTGAACTCGGCGCATTGAGCTTGCCCGCCAAAGAAACCGTCGCGGAACTCCTCATGACGCCACGGCAAATCATACTGCGTCGCGAACAAGTAGCCGTCGATAACCGCGACCTCGCCCGAATAATTTTTATCGGTGTGCTTGTCGGAGTAAAAGGAAATTCCGTTGAGGGGCAACTCTATCGCGCCGCCCGTGCCCACCGCGCCGATTTGAGCGTCGCTTTGGAATATCGCCAGCAAGTCAATCAGAAAATCCTCCTTGACGATGACCGCCCGCTCGTCCAGATAAATCTTGTACTTGGCGTCGCTCGCCCGCATAGCCGTTTCGTAGGCTAAATATTTCTCGTCGCCCGTGACGGGTTGAACCTCCACCACGTAGCCTTCGGGCGCAACCAATTCCTCCAGCGAACGCGTCAATTCCGGCGTCAAGTTCCCGTCCGTCAAGTGAATCATGAATTCAAATTTTTTCTCGTTCAAGGTAATTCCTCCAGTGTTTAATGTACAGTGCTCTGAAGCTTTCAAACGACCCCAAGCCGTCGCGAATCACGCGGACTTTGAAGCCTTGCGCAGTCAACCGATTAAACCACGAATCGCCCGCGCTCGCAATATCTTCCGCCACGTGCACGCCGCCGTTGAACAAAAGCGGTGCCAAGACAACCTTATCTGCGCGGAAGCTTTTCAACCGCTTAACGACGTCGGCAAAATTGGGCGTATCCGTCGCCTCGATAACCCCGATGTGAACTTTATCGCCCGCCATGCGCTGAAGGCTTTCGTAAACGGGATTGTGTCTGTGCGGCGAACCGTGCCCTGCCAAAATCAAATCCTCGTCGGCTTGCGGCTTGAAGCAGTCGATTATCGTCGCGAGGATTTTCCTGTCAATCGGCTCGCTAAGGAGCGGCGGGGCTATCAAAACGTCGGGTGCCGCGCAGATTCGGATTTTGTTGTCGAATTCTTCGCCGGGCGTGAGGTGCGTCGGCAACAAGATTATCCGCTTGAAGCCCTCCTCGCGCAACTCGACGATTTTATCTGCGGGCGTCTTGTACGAAATGCCTCGGCGTGCCAGCTTGCGTATCATAAAGTTTGACGTGAAGGCTTGACGTATCGCCGTCGCGGGGAAGGCTTGCGCCGTTTCCGTTGCCAAAGTATCGAACGTGGCGCGTATCGAATCGTCCGCCGAGCCGAAGCTTACAAGCACTATCACCCGTTCAGCCGTTGCCAACCTTTTCGACCTCCGCCGCGATTTTGTTGCAAATCCTGTTGAGCTGATTTTTATCCGCGCCCTCCGCCATGACGCGAATCAGCGGCTCCGTGCCCGACGCCCGAACCAATATCCTGCCCGTCGTGCCGAGTTCAGCCTCGCCCTCGGCTATCGCCAACTTAACCGCCGCAGAATTTTGGCAAGCCTCCTTGTCCTGCACGCGCACATTGATTAAAACTTGCGGATAGGTCGTCATGAGCGCGTTGAGACTGCTTGCCGTCGCGTCGAATTTTTTCATAGCCGTAAGGACTTGCAGGGCGGTTATCAAGCCGTCGCCCGTCGTCGAATAGTCGCTGAAAATGATATGCCCCGACTGTTCGCCGCCGAGCCTGTGATTGTTCGCCCGCATGTTTTCCAAAACGTAGCGGTCGCCAACCGCCGTGACTTCGCAACTCAAGCCCAACTCCTCCAAAGCCTGGCGGAAGCCGATATTCGACATGACGGTCGTTACAATCGTCTTATCGGGCAACGCGCCAACTTTGAGCATGAGTTTCGCGCAGATAATCATGATGTGGTCACCGTCGATAACGTCGCCGCGCTCGTCAATGCAAAGGCAACGGTCGGCGTCGCCGTCGTGCGCAATGCCAATCGCCGCGTGATTGCGCAAGACTTCAAGCCGCAACGTTTCCATGTGCGTGGAGCCGCAATAGTCGTTGATGTTGACGCCGTTTGGCTTATCGCCGAGCAAAATCAGCTCCGCGCCCAGCCGCTCCAAAACCGTCGGCATAGCTTTGTAAGCCGCGCCGTTCGCGCAGTCCAATACAATCTTCATGCCGTCGAAGCGTTCGGAGGTCGTGTTCATGACGAAGCTTATATAATCCTCCGACAGATTTTGGCGGCGTTCGATATGCCCGACGCCCTCGCCCGTCGGTCGCTCGAAGTGCTTGCCCGTCTCCATATCGCGCACGATTTGCTCAATCTCGTCCTCGACCTTATCGGGAAGCTTGTAGCCGTCGCCGCCGAAAAATTTAATGCCGTTGTCCTGGAAGGGGTTATGCGACGCGCTGATAACTATGCCCGCCGCCGCATGAAGTTTGCGAGCCAAGTACGCTACCGCCGGGGTTGGTATCACGCCCGCGAGGATGACGTTGCCGCCCGCAGAGCAGATGCCCGCCGTCAATGCCGCCTCCAACATTTCGCCCGATATTCGCGTATCGCGCCCGATTAGGATTTGCGGCGTCCCCTCGGAGTGTCGCCCGAAATAAATCGTCGCCGCCCGCCCCAGCCGATATGCCAGCTCCGGCGGCAATTTCGTATTCGCCTCGCCGCGCACGCCGTCCGTCCCGAATAATCTTGCCATCTTAAACCCTCCGATTAAAAAAATTATCGCCGCCATTTTAGCCCTTATCGCCGCTGAACGCAACAAAAAAGCCCCCGCGAAAATTCCCGCGAAGGCTGAAGCCGATTATTTCTTTTGTTCGGCTAAGAATTGAGTCAAAGTCTTGCCGCCGACGCCCCAGTTATCGAGGTCGTTTTCCTTGACGAGGACGTAGAAAAATTTTTCGTCGACGTTCAAGATTTTACTGGCGGTTTTTGTAAGCTCGGCGATGAGTTGCTCCTTTTGCTCCTTGGTCGGGTGAACCGCATCGATTGAAATTAACGGCATGATTATTCCTCCTCCAACAGTTTAACGACAGCCGCGCCGACGCCTGCCGCCGACGCAGGATTTTGCCCCGTGACAAGCCGCCCGTCCGCCACGACGTGATTGCTCCAATTCGCCGCCGCATGATGAATCGCGCCGTGAGCTTTGAGCGCAGTCTCCAGCAAGAACGGTACAATGTCCGTCGCTTGAACTTCGGACTCCTCGGCGTTCGTGAAGGCAGTCAAGTTTTTGCCCGCGACCAGATAATTGCCGTCGCCAAGCTTGACGTTGACCAGAGCCGCCGGACCGTGGCATACCGCCGCCACTGTGC
This sequence comes from uncultured Selenomonadales bacterium, assembly GCA_937877545.1. Taxonomy (GTDB): domain Bacteria; phylum Bacillota; class Negativicutes; order Selenomonadales; family Selenomonadaceae; genus Quinella. The sequence goes on from CALFJE010000063.1 coordinate 6,657, forward strand.
CGCCGCGTTCGTAAATCGCACGCGTGACCTTATCAATCGCCGGGCTGTCGGCAAAATCCCACATGACGCCGTGCCCGCCCGCAAAAAATATCGCGTCAAAGTCGGCGGGGTTGGCGTCGTCAAGATTGAGCGTGTTCGCCAGCTTGCCTTGAAAGTCGGCGTCGTCCCAAAACTTTTTGTTAATCGGGTCGTTGAGGTCAAGGCTGTCGCCGTCAATGGGAGGCTTGCCGCCCTTAATCGACGCCAAAACGTAATCGAAGCCCGCCGCCGTAAATTTTTCAAGCGGGTGCGTAAGTTCGCTGAGCCAAAAGCCCGTAGGTATGCCCGTCGCGCCCTTGACATTGTTGCTTGTCACGACGCACAGAATTTTTTTCATAAGCATTCCTCCTTAAAATTTTTCCGACAACGGAATCTGCGTCGGCTGATAATCAAAGCGTTGCTCGACTTGAATCAGCGGCGCAACCTGACGGCGATAAGCCCTGTACGCTTCGGAGGCGAAATATTTCTGCGCGGACGCCTCGTTGACGAAGATTATCATTGTGTGAATAAAATTCGGACGCGGTTGCTCGGCGGTCACGAACGCGCCCATAACTCCCGAATCTTCACGAACTGCGCGAATCGCCTCGGCTGAAATAATCCTTTGGAACGTCGCCAAGTTGCTCGGAGCAATTTCAAAGCGGTAAGTTCGGACGCTCGTCCCTACGCCGCTCGCCTTTTGCTCAAGCACAATGCCGTTGACGGGCAAAATCTTCAAGCCGGCAAGGTAGGGCAACCGCTCGGCGCGGTACTGCTGAAACGCCTCGCTCGTGCTGTGTATCCGATAAGCCTCGTCGTTCGCGTAAATCTCAAGCAGTCGCATTAAGTTGGGATTGTCGCGCTCCAATGCGCCGTAGAGGGCGTAAGTTCCCGCCTCGTCCGCCGTCGTCGGAGCCAATATCCTCGCGCCCATTTCCGCTATTAGCGGCATATCGCCCGCCGTAGATTCGACGACCGCCCATTGAACTCGCGGCATATTGCCTTCGGGCGTGCGCACCGATTTTGCCGCCGCCGTTGCCGTCAACATCAAAATCACTCCCAAAATCGCCAAAAATTTTCTCACGGCTCAAACCTCCAATAAAGCCCTTGCGTTGTCGACGTAAATTTTATTTATCAAGCCGCGCCGCGTCAATTCGGTGTCGAAGAGATTTTTCTTGCGCAAGATGACCTGCGCGGGGACGTAGGGATAATCGGTGCCTAAAATTATTTTGTCGAGATCGGCGATTTTGGTCAGCATGTCGAATTGTTCGGGCATGGGGTCGCCAGCCGTGTCGAAGAATAATTTTCCGACGCCCGCCGCGAAGTTTACCGGCTCCATTAAGTTCATTGCCGCCAACATTTGGAACATTGCGCCCGCCCGTTGCTTCATGTAGGGCAGGAACGAGCCGCAATGCGGGACGACGACTTTTAATCGCGGGAATTTTTCGAGCGTGCGATTCGCCAACATGTTCAAGACGGCTCGCGTGGTGTCGGCGGGGTATTCAAACAGTGCCATAACTTTGCCCGTCACGACGCCCGTTCTCGGCAACGTCCGCGCAGGGCCGGGGTGAATTATCACCAATGCGCCTTGCCCGTCAAGTTCGGCAAAAATCGGGTCGAGGGATTCGTCACCCAAATACACGCCGTCGGAATTGCTTGCGACCTTTACGCCGAGTGCGTCCAAGTTTTCCGTCGCGTGATGAAATTCCTCAATCGACTCCTCAACGTTCGGCAAGGGCAACGTTGCCGCGAAGCCAAATTTATCGGGATACTTGCGGCAGAGGTCGGCGAACTCCTCATTGACAGCCCGCGCAAATTTTCCGTCCGATATGTGCGGCGTCGCCATGGACAAGACCGTAAAATCTATGCCCGCCGCCGCCATGAATTGCAAATGCTCCGCCGCCGACCACCTCGGCAACGGGAAGCCCTCCTCTGCCGCCGCGTCTATGCCAAGTCGTTGCAGTGCGTCGACATAGCTCGGAAGTATCGCGTGCGCGTGAAAATCGACCGTCCGCGCAGATTTTGCCTCCGTCGTCATTGTCCAGCCCCCTATCGCCAATGCCGCGCTTAATTTCAAAAATTCTCGTCGCGTCATAATCTCACCCGCTAAATTTTATCACGTCGAGCGGGCTTAAAGTCAACAAAAAATCCCGCCGCTTCGACGAGTGACGGGATTTAAATTGCTCACATTTCTTTAATCAGCGGGTAAGAATTGAGCGACACGCCTTGCGCCTTTGATAAAAATTCAAAGCCGTTTTTATCAGCACGAAGCAAATCACCTCTTGAGTAAGCGTTGCGAAAAGAATTGGAAGACTGCAATCAGCAACGCGCCGATAAGTGCGCCGGGGATAAGTCCGTCAAGCCCGCGCATGAACGACATAAAAATCGGCGTGCGCATGTGAGCGAACGTTTCAACCATGGAGCTTTGCCCGATTGTCGCCGCCATTATCAGCACGAAGCAAATCATTTTCGGGAATTTTTTAAGGAACGCCGCTATCGCCAACATGAACGCGGGGTGCCCGAAGAATATCTCCTTGGTGCGCGGTCGGGCGTAGAACATTTGCTCAAGCAGGGCGCGGATTTTTATCTCCAGCCCCGAAACCGGCATCCCCGACGTGTGTCCGCTCCGCGCTATCAAAACCACGAATGCCCCCAAAACGACCATCAACGCCAAAAACATTTTGACGCTGATTGACTTGTCGAGCAGCTCCTTTATCTGTCGAGTAGCCGGAACGTTTTTTCTTGCCTCGTCGACGATGTTAAAGCGTTGCAGGAACGCCACCGCTACCAGAATCAGCGGCAGGATAAACGTCAATTTTATGCCGCGGAAAATTTCAAACTCCAAGAAATACGACACGTCCGACAACGCGCCCGATAAATACGCCGCGCCCGTCATTGCCGTCACGCCCGTAACCAACAGCGCGAAGCCCGCTATCCAAACCAGTTGCGCCGTCGATAAGTCGTCGCGCAGTTGCATCGCCCGATTTTGGATTCGCACCTTGTACTGAATCACGCGGAGCAAGTCGAGTTGCCAGATTATCGCCAACGCAGGGAACAGATTCGCGCTCATGAACGCCGCCAACAATCTGACCTTGCCGCCCGCCCCGACCAGTACCGGCAACGCCGCGCAGATTGCTATTATCGCGAACAGGCGCATTTGGAGCCTTTGGTTGCGATTGAGCCGCCGCGAGATCAGCGACAGGTAAAGCACGCCCGCCGCCGCCACGCCGATAACCACCAACGCACGCAGTAAGACGTTCGGATAATAATTTTCAAAAGTGCCGGCCTTGCCGAACGTGAAGCCGTCGCGCTCCAAGACCGCTCGGACTTCGTGGAAATATTTCATATTCGTTTCAAGGAGCGTCGTATCAGGCTCCGCCTTGTCGAAAATGCGCAGGAGATTGATTCGGATATTGCGCTCCCTGTCGGTCGTCGACCAACGGTTAATCGCCGTCGGCAACGTAAGCTTGGGCTGTTCGTCCTTAGGAATGGCGTAGAGGCGGGCAATTTTATCCTCGCCGATTTTCTGCGCCAAATAGTACATGCCCAGCTGCGGATAGAATTGCAGTTGGCTGAAGTGCTCAATCACGCCGAAGGTAAATTTGCGGCGCGTCATTTGCTCCGCCGTCAAGTCGAGGAAATTGGACGCGCCCAAAACCTCCGGACCGTCAAAGACGATTTCGGAGACGGGATAACTTTCCAGCCTGTCGAAGACGAATTGGACATTTTCGGCGGTACACTTGCGGAAATTCATGGGGCGGGCAAGAATCGTGAAACCGGCGGCGCGAGCCTTATTAAGCTCGTCGTGCGGCAAGCCCAAGGGCATTTTCATGACCTCGCCGAATTGCGCCTTAACCTCGATGACTTCGATACCGCCGACGGAAAAAATCTTGACGCGCTCCTCGCCCAAACGTTGGAAAAGAGCCTCCTTGGTGTCGTAGTAGCTTGCCAGGTCGCCGCCGATAACGTAAACGCGATTCGCCTCGATAAGCCCGAATTCAATCGTCTGCCGCCAAAGGTCGTTGTTCAAGGTGCCGCTCTGATAATTGCCGAGAATTTCGCTGCCCGCCAACGTGAAGACTTTGCCCTGACGCGCCAATTTTTCCAGCGTCGAATCGTAGACGGCAAGGGAAGTTATGCCCGCCTCTCTGGTCTGCTTCAACACGTCGTCGAAGTCCAAACCCTCGCGGTCGGCTAAATCGACGAGGCTTTGATAATCGACAGCCAAATCGACCTGCATGTTCTCCGATTCGATAAAGTAGCGTTGCCCCGCGATAATCAGCGAGGCGAACAGCCCCACCGCGATTGCGATTAGGAGCTTTCTGTTGTAAAAGAATTTTTTCATGATTTAATTCCGCGTCGCCGTAACGAACGCCTCGCCCTCGCGCATTTCGACAGTTTTGAATTGCAAGCCCAGCGGCATTTTGACGTTTTCGGTCAAGTTGAAGTCGCCGAGGAATTTATCCAGATTGACGCGGCGCAGGACGGCATTTTCGACGTTGAGGTCGCCCATTTGAAAATATAAATCGCCGTCGCGAGCCACGATTTTTCCGCCGATTTGGACGTCCGCTTCGCGTCCGAGGATTTTAACTTTGCCCGCCGCGCTGATACCTTCGGGCGTCATGACGACTTGCGGATTTTCGAGGCGGTCAATCTTCGCGGCGAGGAAATCCCTCAAGCCGTCCGCCGTGATTATTCCGCTCAATTCGAGTCCGCCGACCGCCCTCAAGACGCGGTTTGTATGCTCCTCGCGGCTGATACCGTCGGTGGGCATGAGCAATTCCTTAACGTCGATATGAATCGCGGAGCCGTCGAGCGTCGCCTGCTTTAGGTTGATGTCGCCGACAGTGGCGTCGTCGGCTGTGCAGTGAAGTTTATCGATATAGCCCAGCGCGATTTTGGCAGACGGCAGGGCGTCGAGCGTCAAGGCTACATTCTGTGCGCCCGTCAGCTCCGTGACTTTGCCCTTAAGATAGTTCGTCAAAGCTTTGGGCACGGCGAATTGGATAAACGCGCCGACCGCTATCAGCACGACGACTATCACGGCCAGAAATTTTTTCATGGCAAGCCTCCGTTAAATTTTGACGTTTGCTTTAGCGGCGAGGTAGGCGCGGATAAACGGGTCAATCGCGCCGTCCATAACCGCCTGCACGTTACCGGTCTCCTCGCCCGTGCGCAAGTCCTTAACCAGCTTGTAGGGTTGGAAGACGTAGGAGCGGATTTGACTGCCCCATTCGATTTTCTTCAAGTCGCCCTCAAGCCCGGCGATTTCGGCTTCCTTTTTTTCAAGCTCCAACTCGAACAATTTGGCGCGGAGCATTTTAAGGCAACGCTCGCGGTTTTGGATTTGCGAACGCTCGTTTTGACATTGGACGACAATACCCGTCGGGATATGGGTCATGCGGACGGCGGAGGAGGTTTTGTTGATGTGTTGACCGCCCGCGCCCGACGCTCGATAGGTGTCGACGCGCACGTCCGCCATATTTATATCGACCGCGACCGCGTCGTCGATTTCGGGCATGATGTCGCACGCGCTGAACGACGTATGACGCCGCGCATTTGAATCGAACGGCGAAATTCTAACCAAGCGGTGAATGCCCTTTTCGGACTTGAGGTAGCCGTAGGCGTTATGCCCTTTGATGAACAGCGACGCCGATTTGACGCCCGCCTCGTCGCCCGGCAGCAGGTCAACCGTTTCAATCTCGAAGCCGTGACGCTCCGCCCAACGCGTGTACATGCGCAGGAGCATTTGCGTCCAATCTTGAGCCTCGGTGCCGCCCGCCCCCGCGTGCAACGTCAAAATGGCGTTGTTTGCGTCGTAGGGTTCGCTGAGCATTATTTCAAGCCGCAGATTTTCCAAGCCGTCCTCGATAGCCGAAATTTCCGCCGCAATGTCCGCCTCCTGCGAATCGTCCTGCTCCTCCAAGGCAAGCTCCAACAAAACTTGCGCGTCGTCGAACTTAGCCAGCAAATTTTTATACGTCTCGATGCCCGATTTAACGTCGTTAAGCTCCTGTGTTATCTTCTGCGCGGCGTCGGGGTTATCCCAAAAAGTCGGCTCGCCCATTTTGTATTCCAGCTCGGCGATTTTCTCCTCCTTGCGGGCAATGTCAAAGTGAATTCCCCATTTCGTTCAATTTGTCGCGCAGAGCCGTCAGCTCCACTTTGCGATCTTCCAGCATTGAATCATCTCCTTAAAATTGCGCCATGATTTTTGCGTTTTCTGCCGCCGATAAGCCAGGCGAAAATTTCTTCAGCGCGGCTATCGAATCCTCGAACGTGTCAGTTAAGACCAACTCGACGCGCCCGCCCAAAAGCCGCTTAGCCTGTTTGAAGACCAATCGATAATCGGGACTTGACGCAACCAGCACATAGCTCGACGCCAAATCCGAATGCGCCGCCCCGATTATCTCCGACAGCGACGGCGACGACTCCTCACTGCCCGATACCAATATCGACGCGCCCGCGTCCTGGAGCTTCTGCGCCTCGACCGAATCTTTTGCTACCGCCAACGCCGCCACCGTCATTAAAGCTTCGTTGAACGGCAGGGCATGCGCCTCGCTCATGTTCGTTATCTTGACTTCCGACAGCGGACCCCAACCTATTGCCTGCTCCAGCGTCTTGCCGACGTGGTCTGTGTGTAAATGAATCTCAAGCCCGCCACGCGCCCGCTCCACGATTGAAAAACTGCTGAAGTCGCGCATCTGCCGTTCCAATTCGGGCAAGCTCGCCTTTGAATTCTTCACGCGCAGTCGCACACAATACGGGCGAACCAAATCGTTGCGCGGGTCGGGCATGTTTTTATGCGTCCCAAGCCCCAACGACAAACTCACCGCCGGCGATACAAAATTCCCGTCCAGACCTTTGAGGCAACCCTTCAGAAAGCTCAGCATTATGCTCGCACCCGCGTCGTCCAATTCAAGCTCCTTGACCGAAGTCTCGCCCGTCTGAATCGCCTTGAGCAAAATCTCCACAATCGGCATGCCGTCTCGCACCGCGTGATACGCGCCCTTCGCCACGGCTTTTGCCACGGTTATGAACGGTCGCTCCGGCTCTTCGGGGATAACCCGTTGCGCGTAAAGAATTCCGTATTGGAACGCCTTGCCGAACTCCGAGCCTGTCGCGTCGTATTTGCCGGCAAGCCCCGCACTTATCCCGCGAAACATTTGCGCCAAGACGACGCCCGCATTGCCACGCGCCCCGAAGACCGCCGCCGTAGCTACGCGCCGCGACAAGCCGCCTATGCTGTCGTCCTTTGCGTCGGCAAGCGGCATGACCGCCGCGCCCATCGTCCGCAAAATGTGCGTGCCCGCCAACGTTCCCGCGCCGCCCAAGCCGTTTATCGTCTCGTATTCCAAAAGAAATTCGCTGTACGCACCGGCTACCATGCGCTTGAAGTCGCCGCCGGTTATCACCTCTCTGTTTCCCGTCATATCAACACCGCCTTTTTATCGGTTAGGAACTAGGGACTAGGGCTAGGGACTAGGGAAAAGGTTTTTACTACTCCCTAATTCCTAATTCCTAATCCCTTTAAAGGATAATCCCCTTAATTCGCGAAATAGGCGCAATAACCTTTATCGACAAGGAGAAAATTGTATGACGGATAAAACGATTGACGCCCCCCGCGTCGACGCCGAAAAAACTCCTCGGCGCGGACGCCCCAAAAAACTCGATATGCCCGATAAACCCCGTCGCGGTCGCAAGAAAAATCCCTACAAGGACGACGGGCGCGAAAAAATCTTTGCGCTCGACATCGGGACGCGTTCGGTTATCGGGATTGTTGCCGTGGAGGACGACGACGGGCAACTTAAAATAATCGCCACGCACCGCTTGGAGCACACCAGCCGCGCCATGCTCGACGGGCAAATTCATGACGTGCCGCAAGTCGCCGAGGTTATAATCCGCGTCAAGAATTATTTGGCGGAGCAGGTCGGCGAACTCAAAAGCGCGGCTATCGCGGCGGCGGGGCGTGCGCTCTATACCATGACCGCCGAGGCAAGCGTCGAAGTCAACGGCGTCATTACCGACGAGGTTCAAAATTCCTTGAACTTTTCCGCCGTCCAACTGGCTCAATCTCAACTCACCGCCGAGAAGAAAATCGACGCCAAAATTTATTATTGCGTTGGCTTCAGCATTATCAGCTACGAACTGGACGGGATTCGGCTCAAAAGTTTAATCGGGCAACGCGGCAAGTTCGCCAAAGCAAAAGTTATCGCTACGTTCCTGCCGCGTCAAGTCGTCGACTCCATGCAGACCGCGCTGACTTATGCGGGGCTGGACGTTCGGGCTTTGACGCTGGAGCCTATCGCCGCGATAACCGTCCTGGTGCCGCCGAGTATGCGCCATTTGAATATCGTCCTGGTTGACATCGGCGCGGGTACCTCCGACGTTGCCATTACCAAAAACGGCTCCGTCATTGCCTACGGCATGGTGCCGCTTGCCGGCGACGAGGTGACCGAGGCGATTTCCCAACGCTTCCTGCTCGACTTCAACGTAGCCGAGGAGATTAAGCGCAAGGCTACCAACGGCGAGGGCGCGACCTTTACCGACATCCTCGGACGCCCCTACACGCTCACGGCGGAGGAAATTCTTATGCCGATTAACGAACACGTCGGCATGATTGCAAACGCCATTGCCAAGACGATTCTTGAACTCAACGGCAACGAACCGCCGCAAGCTTTGCTTTTGGTCGGCGGCGGAGCTTTAAGCCCGAATCTCAATAAGCTCGTCGCCGAGGCTCTGAACATGCCGCTTGAATACGTAGCCGTCCGCAAGCCCGATAAGGTCGAAGGCATTAAAAATATCCCAGCCGCGTTGCAGTCGCCCGACGCCGCCACGCCGCTGGGTATCCTCAAAGTTGCCTCGACCGATACGTTCCATTTCTTCAACGTCACGATTAACGGCATGGAGCAAAATCTCTTCCACTTCCGCGATTTGACGGTCGGCGACGCGATTTTAAGCGCGGGCATTGATTATCGCAAGCTCAACGGCAAGCCGGGGTTGGGCGTCGTCATCACGCTCAACGGCGAAAAGGTTTCCTTCCCCGGCACCATGGGCACTTTCGCCAAGATAATCGTCAACGACAAGCCCGCGAGTTTGGATACGCCGCTGGAAAATAATTGCCGCATAGAAATTTCTGCGGGCGAGGACGGCATTACGCCGCAAGTGCGGATTGACGACGTTGTTGCGATTGAGCCGACGTTCGCGGTGACAGTCAACGGCAAAGATTTATCCGTCAAGCCGAAGCTCCTCGTCAATGAGGAAGTCAGTTTGCCGACGCGACTTTTGCAGGACGGCGATATTGTCGACACAAAGACGCGGCGCACTATCGGCGAGCTGTTAAGGTTGGCGGGCTATCCTCCTGCCGGCAAGAAGATTCACTACACGCTAAACGGAAACAAGGCGCATTACGTCTGCAAGCCCGATATTTTCTGCAACGGCGACCGCGCCGAGACCTCCGACATTCCGCAAGCCGGCGACGCCATTGAATACGTTGCCAACGACGCGCTCAAGGTCAGTGCGATTATCAAGGACGAGAGCCGCGCCGCCGCCATTAAGATTATTTACAACGGCAAGGAATATTCGATACCGACAGCGACGAACGTCCTTTTGAGCGTCAACGGGCGCATTTCAAACGAGAATACGATTGTCGAGGACGGCGCGAATATCATTTACGAGCGCGAGGTCAAGGATACGGTCATGGTCAGCGACGCGCTTCTTGCCGTGAACTTCAAGCCGCCCCCCGCCAAAAGCCGCGTGAGTTTCGAGATTAAGATTAACGGCTTGCCCGCCGATTTTGCCGCACCCGTCAAGAGCGGCGACAATCTGGAGGTCATTTTGAAGACGCCCGACGGTTTGGAGTTCAAGCCGCTCGACGATTTGGAGACGCCCGTCCGCAACGAAAACCTCTTGACGCCTGCGCAGAAGAACCCCGATAAGAAATTTTCTATCAGCGACTTTATCCGCACGGATTAAGGAGTGATTTGATGATTCACGTTTGCCTCGCGTTACACGATAAGACGGGGCGTTATTCCAAATTCGCGGGCACGACCATGCTTTCAATCTTTGCCAACACCAAATCCGACGTGACGATTCACCTCCTCTGCGACGACACCTTGACGCCCGACAATCGCGACAAATTCATTCAAACAGCTAAGCGTCACCGTCAACGCGTGAAGTTTTATAACGTGGCGGAAATCTGCGCGGAGGCATTGGCAAGGTTGCGGAGCGGCTTATCCGAGACGTTCAAGGCTCAATACAGCGACGCGGCGATTTATCGTTTCCTTATCCCGCAAATCTTTCCTACGAACCTCGGCAAAATCATTTACCTCGACGCGGATATTATCGTCAATCTGGACATTGCGGAGCTGTGGCGCGTGGAGCTTGCCGATAAGCCGCTTGCCGCTCTGCCCGTCTTCATGCAGAATGCCGACGCTCAAACGGGGCTTGCTCGCGCAAAAAAAATGTTCGCCCTTTGCCGAGACGGTATCGTTGCGGCGAACGATTATTTTAATTCGGGCGTCCTGCTCATGAACTTGAACGCTTTCCGCGCAGAGGCTGAACTTACAGCCGACGCGATTAAGTTTATCGCCGCGCACCCCGAATATAAATTTTTCGACCAGGACGTTTTGAATTACTGTTTTGCGTCGCGGGCGATTAAGTTGCCCGTCAAGTTCAATCGCGGCGTGCGCTACGAGCGATTGGAGGGTGACGGCAAACCTGCGCGGAAAATTTATCATTACGTCGGGCAAAATCCGGCGTGGAGCTTCGGGCTTGATATGCGCGACGCGTTCAATCGGCTGTGGATGGAATATTTTATGCGGACGCCGTGGTTCGACGTTGAATCAATGGGGCGGCTCTATGAGGGCGTCGAACGGCTTCACGTCGGGCTAAAAAGCGCAATGGCGAACATCTCGGCGATAGTGAGCGGCAAGACGCGGGCATTCTTTACATTGCCGGAAAACGCGGCGGCGACGCGGGAACTTTTTTCCGTCAAGGCGGACGAGGAGCTAATCCCGGCTGAATCGGAGGCGTCACTTCAAAAACTGCTTGACGCCATGAACGTTTCACGCGGCAGGAAAGTATTCTTTATCGTGGTGCAGAACTTTCCGCTAAAAATATTAACGGAGGCGGGCTTTGTCCAAAATCGCGACTTCCTCGACGGCTTTGAATTCCTGTCGGAGGCGCAAGGCGTCCCGCTCAATTCGCACCAAATCCTAAAGGCAATGTAAGGGGTGGTTGGATGATTCACGTTTGCTTAGCTCTGCACGACGCGACGGGGCGTTATTCCAAATTCGCGGGCACGACCATGCTTTCAATCTTTGCCAACACCAAATCCGACGTGACGATTCACCTCCTCTGCGACGACACCTTGACGCCCGACAATCGCGACAAATTCATTCAAACAGCTAAGCGTCACCGTCAACGCGTGAAGTTTTATAACGTGGCGGAAATCTGCGCGGAGGCATTGGCAAGGTTGCGGAGCGGCTTATCCGAGACGTTCAAGGCTCAATACAGCGACGCGGCGATTTATCGTTTCCTTATCCCGCAAATCTTTCCTACGAACCTCGGCAAAATCATTTACCTCGACGCGGATATTATCGTCAATCTGGACATTGCGGAGCTGTGGCGCGTGGAGCTTGCCGATAAGCCGCTTGCCGCTCTGCCCGTCTTCATGCAGAATGCCGACGCTCAAACGGGGCTTGCTCGCGCAAAAAAAATGTTCGCCCTTTGCCGAGACGGTATCGTTGCGGCGAACGATTATTTTAATTCGGGCGTCCTGCTCATGAACTTGAACGCTTTCCGCGCAGAGGCTGAACTTACAGCCGACGCGATTAAGTTTATCGCCGCGCACCCCGAATATAAATTTTTCGACCAGGACGTTTTGAATTACTGTTTTGCGTCGCGGGCGATTAAGTTGCCCGTCAAGTTCAATCGCGGCGTGCGCTACGAGCGATTGGAGGGTGACGGCAAACCTGCGCGGAAAATTTATCATTACGTCGGGCAAAATCCGGCGTGGAGCTTCGGGCTTGATATGCGCGACGCGTTCAATCGGCTGTGGATGGAATATTTTATGCGGACGCCGTGGTTCGACGTTGAATCAATGGGGCGGCTCTATGAGGGCGTCGAACGGCTTCACGTCGGGCTAAAAAGCGCAATGGCGAACATCTCGGCGATAGTGAGCGGCAAGACGCGGGCATTCTTTACATTGCCGGAAAACGCGGCGGCGACGCGGGAACTTTTTTCCGTCAAGGCGGACGAGGAGCTAATCCCGGCTGAATCGGAGGCGTCACTTCAAAAACTGCTTGACGCCATGAACGTTTCACGCGGCAGGAAAGTATTCTTTATCGTGGTGCAGAACTTTCCGCTAAAAATATTAACGGAGGCGGGCTTTGTCCAAAATCGCGACTTCCTCGACGGCTTTGAATTCCTGTCGGAGGCGCAAGGCGTCCCGCTCAATTCGCACCAAATCCTAAAGGCAATGTAAGGGGTGGTTGGATGATTCATGTTTGTTTTGCGCTCTACGACAAGACGGGGCGTTATTCAAAGTTCACGGGGACAACCATGCTCTCCATTTTTGAAAACACCAAATCGGACGTCACGATTCATATCCTTTGCGATAACACGCTCTCGGTCGAAAATCGCAACCGACTGATTCACGTGGCGGAAAAATATAATCAGCGCGTAGAATTTTACAACGTGGAGGAGCTTTGCGCGGATAAACTTGCCGAGATTATCGCGTCGGTGCCCGCCATAAAGACAGCTAGGGTCAGCGTCGCGACCATGTATCGGTTCCTTATCCCGAAAATTTTTCCCGACCTCGACAAAATTATTTACCTCGATTCGGATATTATCGTCAACATGGACATTGCGGAGTTGTGGCGGGTTGAACTCGGCGATAAACCTTTGGCGGCAGTCGTGGAGAGCGATAACGGCGTCGGCTCCGAAACGTGGTTCAATCTTTGTCGCGACGGCATTGTCAAGGCTGAGGATTATTTTAATGCGGGTGTCCTGCTTATGAATTTGGAGGCTTTCCGCGCCGAGGACGCCTTGATTCGCGATGGTTTAAAGTTTATCTCCGAGGATTCGCGGCGGGCTAAATACTTCGACCAAGACGCCTTGAATTGGTGCTTTTCGACGCGCTTTGTAAAGTTGCCGAGGAAATTCAATCGCTTCACGCGTTGGGCGCAGGGCGAGCCGATTGGCGCGAGGATTTATCACTACACGGTTAATTACTTGCAACCCGACATGCGCGACGCGTTCAATCGGCTGTGGCTGGATTACTTTGCGCGGACGCCGTGGTTCGAGTCGGATTCTGTCGGGCGGCTCTGCAACAGTATCGGGCAAATTTACGGCGACATGCGCGGAGCGATGATACGGCTGACGGCGATGATTAGCGGCAAGACGCGAGTATTCGTCGTGCGCAAGGGCGACGCGGCGGCTATAAAAAAAATCTTCGCCGTTCGCGACGACGAGGACGTAATTATCTCCGACAAATACACGCCGCTCCAAGAGGTCTTTGAAACGCTGAACTCTTCGGGCGGCAAAAAGATTCTGTTCGTATGCGTGCCCGACTTCCCGTTTGTCAACTTCGAGAAATTGGGCTTCGTGCGCGGCAAAGATTTTATTAACTGCGTCGAACTTTTACCGGAAATTATCGGCGTGCCGCGCAGTTTCCATTGGGTTATCAAGGATATGTAAGGAGTGATTTAATGATTCACGTTTGCTTTGGCTTGCACGACGCGACGGGGCATTATTCCAAATTCATGGGGACGACTATGTTGTCGCTTTTTGAAAATTGTAACACCACCCCTCCCGTCAACCACGGTGCACATTCTGCATGACAATACGTTGACGCCCGATAACCGCGAAAAGTTCATCTACCTGGCGGGGCGTTACGGTCAGCTTGTCAAATTTTATAACGTTGAGGAGCTTTGCGGGGATAAGGTCAAAGAGTTGCTTGATTTCATGTCAAACATACCCAATCTCCCGCAAAGTACCGCCACATGTTATCGATTTTTAATCCCGCAAATTTTTTACGACCTCAAAAAAATTGTTTACCTCGACTCGGACATCATCATCAATTTAGACATTGCGGAGTTGTGGCAAATTAAGCTCGGTAACAGACCGCTGGCGGTCGTCCCCGAAATGCAAAGTTACGTCCCGACCAATCCGCTACATTATCTTTGCCGCGAGGGTTTCGTTAAGGCAGAGGATTTCTTTAATGCCGGCATACTTGTTATGAATTTGGAAAGGCTCCGTCGCGAGGAAAAAATTTTGACGGAGGGCTTGCAATTCAATAAAGCGCACCCCGAATGCGACGGCAATGACCAATCGATTTTGAATTATTGTTTCGCGACGCAGACCGTAAAGCTACCGCAGAAATTCAATGTGCTGGTCGAGTATGCTCGTATGAATAACGACTTCGCGACGGCGGACAGAATTTGCCACTACATCACGTCTTCGCACGGCAGAGGCTACGGCTTGGACGCCGCCGACGCTTACAATCGGCTGTGGCTGAGTTATTTCGTCAAGACGCCGTGGTTCGACGCGGAGACAATCGGGCGGCTCTACGCGGGTGTTCGTTGTGCGCAAGAGTGATGCGCCGGCTATAAAAAAAATCTTCGCCGTTCGTGAGGACGAGGAAGTAATTATCTCCGATAAATACTTACCGTTGCAAGAGGTCTTCGAGACGCTGAACTCTTCGGGCGGCAAAAAGATTCTGTTCGTATGCGTGCCCGCCTTCCCGTTCGTGAACTTTGAGAAATTGGGCTTCGTCCTCGGCAAAGACTTCGTGAACGGGCTGGAATTCCTGTCGGAGGCGCAAGGCGTGCCGTTCAACTCCTACCCGCTGGTTCAGGCAATGTGACCTTAAGCGTCGCCAAAGACGGGTCGCTCGCCCCGATAACTCGCCCGCCCGCTTGCCGAATCAGCTCGACGACCTGCGCGGAAACTCGCTCGCCCGGCATGAGCAGCGGTATCCCCGGCGGATAAAACGTCACCTCCTCCGCGCAGATTCGCCCGACGGATTTTCTTAACGGGACGACTTCAACGGGCAAATAGAAAGTTTCACGCGGGCTTAGTGCTGCCAATGAAATTTCCTCGGTCGTAAGCGGCGGCATTAGCTCTATCGGCGGACGGCTCGGCAAACGGCTCAGCGCGTCGAGGAGTGTCGCTATCGTGGCGTCCGAATCGGCGTAGGTTATCAGGAACAACAGATTTGCCGCGTCCGAAAGCTCGCATTGAACTTTTAATTTATAACGCAAAATTTCCTCAGCCTCCCGCCCCGTCAAGCCCAAACCGCTAACGTTCACGGTTACCTTGGTCGGGTCGAGGGCAAAATTTTTCACGGCGTCGAAGGACTTCAACCCGTGAATTTTTTTTATGCCTGCGCGGAGCCTCTGTGATAACTCAACCGCCGCTTGAATCAATGTGTGCCCGTCGGTTTCCATTTGCAAGCGTGCCGCGTCCAACGACGCCAGCAGTAATTGATTCGGGCTGGTCGTCTGCAAAAGGCTTGCCGCCCGCTTGATTCGTTCAACTTCAACTAAGCCCCGCCGAATCATCAACATTGAGGTTTGCGTCAACGAACCTAAGATTTTGTGCGTTGATTGAGCCGCGAGGTCTGCGCCCGAATCCATAGCCGACGGCGGCAACTCCGCGCAGAATCGCAAGTGCGCCCCGTGAGCCTCGTCGACAAGCAGAATCATGCCCGCCGCGTGTACTAGTTTTGCTATCGCAGGTAAATTCGCCGCCACGCCGTAATAATTCGGCGAAACCAACAAAACGGCTTTGGCTTGCGGGAATAGTTTTATTGCCCGCTCAATCGTCGAAGTGCTTACGTTCAGCGGCAAGTTAAGTTCTGCGTCGAACTCCACCGGTAAGAAAATCGGCGTCGCGCCCGACAGAATCAGCCC
This sequence comes from uncultured Selenomonadales bacterium, assembly GCA_937877545.1. Taxonomy (GTDB): domain Bacteria; phylum Bacillota; class Negativicutes; order Selenomonadales; family Selenomonadaceae; genus Quinella. The sequence continues at coordinate 22,589 of CALFJE010000063.1, forward strand.
CGCGATAACCGACCTGTGCGCGTTGCGCGGTATCATGACCAAATCGCCCGCGCCGAGCGTCCCGAATATCATTGCCTGTACCGCCGAGGTCGTCCCGTTCACCATGAATAAGCACTCGTCCGCGTGCCACAGTCGCGCCGCCAAATTTTGCGCCTCCATTATGCAGGCGTGCGGCTCGTGAAGGTCGTCCAATTCCTCCATAAGCGATACCTCTCGCCGAAGTCCCTCTGCCGTCAAAAGTTCGCGCAACAGTTCATGTGCGCCGCGCCCCTGCTTATGCCCCGGCGTATGGAAAGGCGTCACCGCGTCAGCCGAATATCGCCGCATTGCCTCAATTATCGGTGCCAAAATCATTCCCCATTCCTAAATTCACATTCCAAATTGCGCAAGCAAAAACTCCCCCGCCGTTAAGCAGAGGAGTAGTTTGCGTTGTTTATTTCAAGACGTAAACGGTGACGTAGCGTCTGCCGAAGTCCATGGCTTCCGAATAACTTTCCATGCACAAATCGATTCGATTGCCGTAAATCGCGCCGCCGGTATCCGCCGCCAGAGCCTCGCCGTAGCCGGGGATATAAACTCTGGAGCCGAGCGGGATAACATACGGGTCAACCGCCACAATCCCGTAAGTCGCGGGAATTCCCAACGCCGTTATGCCTGAGCCGCCGCCGTCTGCCGGGAGGTACGCCGTAGCCTCCATGTCTATCGCGTAAGCATAGGGTGAATAATCCTGCGAATAGTCCCGCGAATACTCCGCGATTTCTTCGACCGGCTCCTCAATCGGAGGCGGTACGTCGAACGGGTCATTGGGATCCAAAGCTTTTTCCACGACCTCGGACAGGGCGCGTGTCATTTCGTCTTCCGCGTCGACCGTCAATCTGCCGTTTTCGCCAACTGCAATTGCTGTCGGTTCTGTTGAGCTTGTCTCTTCTATCGCTATCGGCTCCTCGACGATTTCCTCTTCCTGAGCACTGAAGCCCGTATTTATCGCCGTAAAGCCCGCCAGCATGAGACAGAGCACGCATTTTCTTTCAATCTTCTCAAGTGTTTCAAATATTCTACGCTTCATCATTCCGCCGCCTACGCTGCATCCTGCAGCGTCCCAAGCAGGACGACCGCCAATCAAGTCGCCTCTTTGCTTCGGAGCAGCCTTCCCCCTTTCAACTGTGACCAATGGTTAACTCTTATCGCCGCTTGTGCGGCAAGTCTATCGTGAATCTGATTTTCATCTGTATTATCGCATAGCCGTATGAATCAATCGTGAAAACAACTAAACCAAAAACCGCCGCAGAATATACTCCGCGACGGTTGATTTGTCAAGTTTATGAGCAAAATTCATTATTTGATATTGTTTGGTATTGTTTGCCCTTACTTTTGCAAGGCGGTAACGGGGAACGTGAAATAGGTATCGGGATAAGGCTCGTCCTTTAGCGTGAAGTGCCACCACTCGGTTGCCAGCGGCTTGAAGCCGTGACGAATCATGGCGTCGCGAAGAATCATCCTGTTTTTGTACTGCGCCTTGGTGATTTTCTTATAATCGGGGTGCGACAGTTCGCCGAAGTAATCGAAAGTGCCGCCCATGTCTACTTCCTTGCCGGTCTTCATGTCAAACAGCGTCAAATCGACCGTGGAGCCGCGAGAGTGCCCGCTCTTCCTGTCGACGTAACCTTCGGGGATAATCCTGTCTTTGGCGATTTTGGGGTAGAAATATTTCTTCATGCTCGTATCGTTGTTTTCCGCCCAGCGCATGAAGTGATCAACGCCCATTTGCGGACGATACGCGTCGTAGACCTTAAGCCGATAGCCGCGAGCCATAACGTCATCGGAAACCGCTTTAAGGGCAGTCGCCGCCTCAATCGTCATGAGGGCGCAGGGCTGATAGTAGCCGTCAATGCGTTCGCCGACGAAATTGTACGTCGAATAGTAGCGAATCTCTTGGATGATGTCGGGGATAAATTCGCCCAACACGACAAAGCCCGTCGGGTCGTCGGGAGCGGTTGACCTCTGCGCGGAGGCGGGCGTCACGAACAACGCTATCGCCAGCAACGCGCCCATTAAAATTTTAGTGGACCTCATTATAAAAACTCCTTTCAGGCGTCAATACGCCGTTGATTCTAAAATCGTGCGGCTCAAGCGGCAAGCTCTCCAAAAGCTGGAAGTCGTAAGCCAAAGCGATTTTCCGAGCGTTGACGGCTTGCGGCAGGAATCTGTCATAAAAGCCGCCGCCCAAGCCCAATCGCCCGCCGCTTACGTCGAACGCCAAACCGGGGACAATCACGCAATCAATCTGCGCGGGTTCAACGAATTGGCGGAGCTCGCGCTTGACGGTTTGGATACCGAACGCCCCCATTTCCAAGGCGTCAAAGCTCGGTACCGCGACGGCTCGCATTAGCCCCTTGCCGACAATCAGCGGTATCGCCAAAACTTTTCCCGCGTTGAAGCATGCCGCAAATAATTCGTTCAGCTGAAGTTCGTCGGGCGTCGACGCATAAGCCATTAAAACTTTCGCCTCGCGGTAAAACTCCGTCGCCGTGAACTTTTCCGTCAGCGCGTGACCGATTCGGTCGCGTTCGTCGAAAGGGAGTGCCGCCCGCTTTGCCAAGAATTCCCGCCGCAAGACGGCTTTACGCGCTTTGAGCATCTTTCGCCTCCGCCAAGCCGTTAATAGAACCGCGAGCCATCTCAATTTCGACGTGGTCGGCAATCTGCAGACGAACAATCTCGTCGTCCAGCGCGACTATCGTGCCGTAAATGCCGCCGATTGTTATAACGCGGCTCCCGACCTTCAAGCTGTTAAGCATCTCGTCGCGCTCCTGCCGCGCCTTTTTTTGCGGGCGATACAGCAGGAAGTAGAATATCAATAGCATTAAGATTATCGGCGCGAAATTCGCTACCGCCGCCGCCGTTTCGTTTTCCATTCAGGATTTTGCCTCCTCGTAATTGTTAAAGAAACTCTCTCGGAATTCGGCGAATCTGTCGGAAAGAATCGCCTCGCGCATGTTCGTCATAAATCGTTGCAGGTAGCGCAGATTGTGCAACGCCAACAGCCGCAAGCCGAAAATTTCATCGGCGCGGATAAGGTGACGGATATAAGCCCGCGTGAACTTGTTGCGGCAGGAATAGCAGTCGCAATACGGCTCCAAAGGCGCAAAGTCCTCCGTGAATTCGGCATTCTTCATGACAAGCCGCCCGCGAGCCGAAGTCTGCGGCGATACCATAGCCATGCCGTTACGGGCAACGCGGGTCGGGAAGACGCAATCGAACATGTCGACGCCGCGCAGGACGCCCTCAATCAAATGGTCGGGCGTGCCGACGCCCATAAGGTATCGCGCCTTATTTTCGGGCAAATGGCGCGTGGAAATTTCCAGCATACGATACATAAGCTCACGGGGTTCGCCGACACTCAAGCCGCCAACAGCACAGCCCGCAAAGTTCATGCCGCCGATAACTTTGGAGCTTTCCTCGCGCAAATCCTCATACATGCCGCCCTGCACTATGCCGAAGACGCCCTGCTTGGGATTGGTCGCCGCATTGAGACTGCGCTCAGCCCAACGGTGCGTGCGTTCGGTCGAGGCTTTGGCGTAGTCGTAATCGGCGGGGTAGGGAATGCATTCGTCGAACGCCATGGCAATATCGGAGCCGAGCGCGGCTTGCGTGGCAATGGAAATTTCGGGCGAAAGAAATTTCTCCGAGCCGTCAATGTGCGAACGGAACGTCACGCCGTCCTCGGTTATCTTGCGCATATCGCCCAGGCTGAACACTTGAAAGCCGCCGCTGTCCGTCAAAATGCCGTGTGTCCAATTCATAAATCGATGCAGTCCGCCCGCCTTTGCTATAAGCTCCGCTCCGGGGCGCAAAAATAAATGGTACGTGTTCGCCAAGATGACGCCCGCGCCCAAATTTTGTACCTCGTGCGGCGAAAGGGTCTTTACCGTCGCCTGCGTCCCGACCGGCATGAACAGCGGCGTTAAAAATTTCCCGTGCGGCGTGCGCAATATACCCGCCCGCGCTCCCGTCGCCGCGTCTTTATGTATCAGTTCAAACGTTACTGCCGACATCAATTCAGCCTGCTCTCATCCTATCTCCGTTATCGTAAATTTTCCGTCCCTGTAAATTTTTCCAACGTGTTCAATCATTATCGCCGCAATGTCCCTTTCGGTCAAGCAGTCCAAGACAATCACTCCGCCGCTTTGGTTGAGTTCAATCATCGCAGAAAGAATGTGCTCGTCCCTGTCAAGAGTTATCCCACGGTCTTTGAAATGCCGCAAAAATTTCACGAATCCGTTGCGAAGTTTTTCATTGCCGATAAACGAGCGCGTCGCTATGGAAAAAATTTTTCTGTAAAAATCTTTCGCGCCCAAAGCGTCCAAAGCCTCATTCGGAAAGACGCGCCCCGCCCACCAATATTTTGACAGCGTGTTGGTTAAAAGTTCAACTCGTGCCTCGCCATTGAAAAAGAATCTGTTCTGAATTCTCTTAATGGTCTTGTCTTTGTCGATGCCGCGCAGATTGTCGAGTTTGTCGTAACCCCAACGTCGTCGCACATAATCATAAAACGCGCCGTGACAAAAGCCCGCCCAAAATCGTTCGTCGGCGGCTTGACGCGGCGTCAGGAAGTGCAGGTGCCGATAAAGTATCTTGCTGTTGCGGAGGTCGACCTCGCCTATATCTAAACCCTCATCGAGCGGCGCAAGTTCAAAGTCGGGCACGTCACGGAACTTCACGAAGGGATTTTCGCCGCAAACCTCGTTGACCCACGAATTGTCGCGTTCCGTCAAATATTTGCCGAACGTCTTATCCAAGCTGCTTTTGAGCGTGTCGAGCGCGTTGACCTTCAAATAACAAAGCTCCATTACGAATCCTCCGCAGTGTCGTCGAACGTGACCGCGATACTTCCCAAGGCTTTACTCAACGGCAAGCCCATAACCATTTGCGCCAACGTGAGCGAATCTTCTTCGGCGAGCAGTTTCTTAAAATCCGCCTTTTGCCGTTTGTAAGCCGCCGTCAACGCCGAAAACCACGCGTCCGATTCGTGCTCCTGCGCGTCTTGCTTGAGTTCCTCGAAAATCGATACCAATGCGGGCAAAATTATCAGCGCGTTCAAAATCGGTTGCAACGTCGGATTTTCGCAATAGCGTCGATAGAGCGCGTAGTCCTTCGCGTTCAAGGCGATTTTAATTTTCTGCGGCGTCAAGTTGAGTTCAAACGGCGCGTCGTCGTCAAGCTTCCTGTACACGCTGAAAATCGAGCCGACGTTTTTAAAAAGATTAGGGTCTTCGGCAAGCGGCAACGGCTCAAAATTTTTATAGGCGAGAATACTGCCGCGTTGAAGGTCGAAGCTCAAGCCGTCGAAATCGTCGTTCCAATCGTCGCAAGAAAAATTTTTCACATCGCGGCGCAAGACTATAAAGGCTACGCGATAAAGCTTGTCCTTCACGAAGCTCGACGGAATTTTGCAGGAGAAATTCCCGACGACGTGAGTAAAAATTTCGCGGTAAATGGTCGTGGGGCATTCGACGTGGAAAAGATATTCTGCGTCGCCGGTTGCGATTAGCCGATTTATTTCCGCGCAGTCCGTCGACAAGTCAACATCGAAAACCAAATTGTTCGCGGCGTCGGTGGAATTTTCTACCTTGGCGGCGAACTTGCACGTCTTGTAATCGTCGCGTCCTTCGGCAAGCACGGGGTATGTGAACAGTCGGCTGTCTTTAATTTTCATGGACGGCAACCCCCAGCGCGTAATTTTTGGCGTCCTGCAGTTCAAAGTTTATCCTCACGTCGACTTTTCCGCGCAGGTTCCGAAAGGCAATTCCATCGCCGACCGTTTGAATTTGGATATTTTCACTGAAGGAAGCAACTCGCGTGATGAAAAGTTTTTCGCCGGTGTTACTCTCGCCGACAGCCGAAATTTCAATCCGCCCGCGTTGAATGTTTTGCGGAACTTTGAGAATCAGCCGATAACTTTTGTCGCCGACCTTTATCACGCGGACTTTATCGCAGGTTAAACTTTTGTTGACCGTCGGAGGCTTTGGCTGTCTGAAAGGGCGTCTCGTTAAAAAATTTTTCTTTACCGGCTTCGTGTCAATAATTATCGGCGGGGTTGAGTCGCTGTCGTTGCTTGGAGTGATGATGCCCGTAACTTCAATCTCGTCCGAAATATTTTCCTCGCTGAGCTTTGAGATTGTCTCGCGTACCCAAGACTTCAGCTCCGGCAGATACTGCTTTGCAAGCTTGGGATACGTCGGGTGACGCGTCGGCTCCCAGTTAGTATGGTCGGGCGTCTCCATTTGACGGAAAAAGGCGTTGAGGTCGCGCCCTTCAAGCTCAAGAATCGCCGTAAAATTCAACATTCGCGGGAAGCGGTCGAGTTCAAAAAGTTTCATGCCGCTTTTGCGCACGATTAACACGCGTCGATTGAGCTTAGCCGTTGAATCGGTAAGGACGCCGAGCTTAAGCTTGCCCATGCCGTGAAAGTCAGTTTCAAACTTTTTAACTGTGGCGTCGCCCGTCAAAATTTTGTAGTAATTGGCGGCGTTCTCCTCGACGAACTCACCGAGATTATCTTTGCCAATCGCCTGCCCCTGCACTTTGACGCGCAACTTGTCACGGTGAATGGCGACCAAGAAATTTTCAATCAGCTCTTCGGTAAGTTCCTTTATCCAAGTGTCGTCGCCGTTGAAGCCGTAAATAAAAACGTCGGTGCCGCGTTTTATTCGCCGATAAATTTTATCGAGCGCAGATATACTTTTGACGGGCATATTCCCATAAGTTTCGCCAAAGTACCCCGTGTCTGTCGCGATATTATAAGTGTCGAGGTCGAAGGACACCAGCTTAGCCACACCCTGCGCGGCGCGTTCGCCGTTGGTGTTGAACGTGCGATAAAAAATCATGCGAAGGAACGAATTCGCAAAGGGCGCGTTCTTTCCTATGCCGAAGTTGCCCGCCTTGTCGTCGGATTTAATTGCGCCGCCGTTGATTTTCGTCAACGTGTTCCAACCCGTCATGGCGCGGGCATTAAACGGTTCGGCAAGCCCCGTCGTGTTGAAGTCGCTGATTCGCAGGACGGAAGAGGAGCCTTTCAGCTTAGAAATTGCTTGTCTAATGAAAGCCTCGGTCTTTTCGGATTTTTTAATCCAGAAAGCAAGGCAAGCATCCAAAATCTTCCTGAAGTCTTGAGCGTCGGGAATATCTTTCGGGGCAATGTCACAACGTTGGAATTCGACGGTCACGGCGGAGTTTTCATCAATCGCCGCGTCCAAAGAGTTTTGGCAAATCTCGCGTGCCAACGAGGGAATTTCTTTGCCCCTGAAAATTTCGACGCCCGAATCCGCCACGCCGTTAATCGCGCCGCCGCCGTTTGAAGGGAAGTTCCAGCCAATCATAATCAATGCTCCCTGCGCGTGATAAACATTGCGTCGCCGAAGGAAAAAAATCTGTACCGCTCGGCGACCGCCTCGGCGTAGGCTTGCAAGATAAATTCACGTCCCGCGAACGCGCTAACCAGCATTAACAGCGTTGACTTGGGCAGGTGGAAGTTGGTTATCAGCGCGTCGACGATTTTAAATTCGTAGCCGGGATAAATGAAAATTTTCGTCGAGCTTGAGCCGACCGCCACGGAGCTTTTATCCAAAGCCGCCGCCTCCAACGTTCGGATTGAAGTCGTGCCAACCGCGATAACCCGCCCGCCGCGCAGTTTCGTTTCGCGTATCAAGTCCGCCGTCGCTTGCGGTATCGAAAAATATTCCTCGTGCATTTCGTGTTGCTCAATCGTCTCGACTTGCACGGGGCGGAAAGTTCCCAATCCTACATGCAACGTCACAAAGCCCAAGTTGACGCCGAACGCCGCAAGGTCGCGCATTTGCTCCGCCGTGAAGTGCAAGCCTGCCGTCGGAGCCGCCGCCGAGCCTCGTTCGCGATTGTAGACCGTCTGGTAGCGTTCGGAGTCGTCAAGCTTTTCGTGAATGTAGGGCGGCAACGGCGTTTCACCCAGTCTGTCCAGAACCTCCTCGAATACGCCGCTGAATTCAAATTGCACGACGCGCCCGCCAAAATCCGTGCGCCCGACGACCTTACAGCTAAGCTCGTCGCCGAAAGCAATTTCTGTTCCTTCCGCGATTTTCCTGCCGGGCTTGACCAAAGTTTCCCACGTCACGGCGTCGAGGCGTCGGAGCAAAAAAATTTCGACGCGTGCGCCCGTCGATTTGCGTCCGAGGAGCCGCGCCGGTATTACCCGCGTGTCGTTGAATATCAGCGTGTCGCCCGCCCGCAAGAATTTCCGCAGGTCGAAAAAATGTTCGTTAGTTATCGTTCGCCGCGCAGGGTCGAGCACCATAAGCCGCGACGCGTTCCTAGGCTCCAGCGGGCGTTGCGCGATTAATTCTTCCGGCAAATTATAATCAAAGTCACTTAGCCGCATCAGCCTTCCGCCCCAAATATTTAATCTCCAAACGTTCAAGCGTGCCGTTCATGCGCAATTCCGCCAAAACAAAGTTCACGTAGTTTAAAAGCTCCTGGTCGCCCTTCGCCATTAAAATTCCGCAAGAGTGGAGCGTCCCCTCGAACGGTTTGGTGACCAGCGGCGCGGCAAGTCTCGGCTCGCGCTTAACCCAGCTCACCGCCTCGACAGTCTCCGTTATCATGATGTCAGCCTTGCCGTCGGCGATTTGAATCGGGATGTCGGCGTTCTCCTCGTGGACAATCAACGTCGCCTTGGTCAGATTGGCGCGGGCAAATTTCTCGTTGGTGCCGCCGGGGTTAATCATGACGCGAACGCTCGGCTTGTTTATGTCGGCAAGCGTCTTGAACTTTTTGGCGTCGGATTTGCGACAGAGAATCGTCTTGCCGAAAAGTCCCTCGCCGTAAGCGTCGCTCATCGCCATAGACTTAGCCCGCGCATAATTCCTTGATATGCCGCAAAGCGCAATGTCGAACTTGTCGGCTTGCATGTCGGCGGCAAGGGTCGGCCACGTGGTCGGAACGTATTCAATCGCCACGCCCAAACTCGCCGCGATAATCTTTGACAACTCGGCGTCAATGCCCTCGTATTCGCCCGTGTCGGGATTTAGGTAGGACATCGGAATATAATCGCCCGTCGTGCCGATTCGGATTGTGCCTCGCGCCGCAATCTCCTCCAAATGCCCCGCCTCCACGCGCACGAACGGCAGGAGCAATATCGCCGCGACAATCATTAAGCAAAGTCTTTTCATGATGAACCTCCTAATAAAGTTTTTTAAGATTGGTGCCCTTGTAGTAGTGCGCCAAAATCTTGTCGTAGGTGCGGGCGTCCTCGGCGTAAGTCCTCGCGCCGCGCTGACTCATGCCCACGCCGTGACCGCTGCCAAAGCCCGTGAATATCAGCTTGTCGCCGTCAACTTTAACGTTGCAAAGCGTGCTCGGCAAATTGAATTTTGCACGCAACTCCTTGCCCGTCAACGTCAACGTCTTTTTATCGCCGACAATCTGCGCGGTCGCCACGCGTCCCGAAGGCGTCTTGCCGCTAATCTTAGCCGATTTAAGCTTGCCGATGTCCAAATCCTTTGCGTCAACCTTAATCGTCCAGGGCGTGCCCGCCGCGAAATTCTCCTTAACCGAAACCAGATAGGGAACGGCGTCGCTCCAAATCTCCTCGGCTCCGGCAGTGATGCCGCCGCTGTCTTGGTGAAAGCTCGCGTTAATCAGCTTGTCCTTGAAGACCAAAACCTCGCCGCGTGTCTCTTCCACCGCCCACTCAACCGATTCAAAATCCGCCACGCCGTCATAAACTTGACAGTGGGTGGTCGCGCACAGGTCAAAGCCGTCCGCCTCGTGACGCTTGCGATTTTTCATGGCGAACGAACGCGCCGCTATCGTCTGCGCCTTGAGAGCCTCCAGCGGATACAACGCCGGCATTTCCTTTGGCACCACCCCGCGCAGATATTCTTCGACGGGCACCAGGCTTATCACGTCGAGCTTGCCGTTGGTCTTGTTAATCCGCACGCCGCCGTAATATTCCTTGCCCTCAATCGTCGTGCGCAAATCCTGCAACAAAACCGTTTCGGGGCGAATCTCCATGGCTCCGACCTTGAGCTTGTCGGCATTGACGGCGAATTTCTTATCGGCGGGAGCCTTGCCGAGCACTTTGCCGGTTGCGGCGTCGGTGATTGTGCACGGCGCGGAAACTTTCAAGACGACGCGCTCAAAGCCGCTAAGGATACCGATTCGCAATTCGGGCGACCACGTACCCGCCTCCGCGCCGCTCATTATCAAAAGTATCAGCGCGAACGTCAAACATTTTTTAAGCATAAATCATTCCTCGTTCTTCGGAACAAAAACTTTGCAAGGGATAACCTCGCTGCCCTCGACGCGTTCGCTCTCGTAAATCACGCGGAAATTCTTATCGCGGCTCAGCGCATTGTAAATCACGGCGTCCTTGCTAGTGGCGATTATGTGCGTGAAGTCGTAGCGGGCGAAAAAGTCCGTGTAGTAAATCCTGCCCCGCGTGAAGTCCAGATACTCCTGCAAAATATTCTTCTGCCCGTTATTGGCGGGAAGGAAAACCTCCGAGCGCGAATCGATGTAATATTTAACGCCCATCATGCCCGCCAGCCCGCCGTAGCCTTGTCCGACGTACAGCTTAATATTTTCGGGGCGTTCGTCGCGGAGGAGGAAGCCAATCGCCTTGGCAAAGGTATCGTCCGATTCTTTGGCGCGATTGTCGAGCGTCGCGAACATAACGCCGCAGATGATAAACGCCGTCGCCGCCAACGAGCAAACTTTTCGCGGGAGTATCGCCGGGTGGAGCAGTCGCCCTTCAAACTTGTGAATCAGCAAATTGTACGCCGCGACGCCCAACGCCACTGCAAGCAATACGCCGAGCGGCACCGTCAAGCGGTCGAGCTTTTCGTTGAGGAGCGTCGTCGCAACCGCCGTGTTCACGAAGGTCAGCAGGAAGAACGCCAACGTCAGCAAGCCGCGATTTTTATAATCGGCGTCCGCCGAACGCGAAAATATTTTTTCAAGCTGAAAATCGCGCCACGCGTAAGCCAACGGGAACGTCGCCATAAAGTAAAACAATGCCTGGTTGCGCACGTGCATGACCGCCATAAACATAAGCCCGCCGCTCAGCAAGACGTATCGCCGCGGAACTTTGATTCGCGCCAATGTCGCAATGAGTATTGCCGCCGTCAAGTAAAAGCACTTCCCGCGCAGATTGTGAGCCGTCGGCGTGAACATTTCGGCGATATTGTTGTTAATCGCGTCGATGCCGTAGGAGCGGAAAACGTAAGTGAGCGCGTCGACGCCGTAAGGATTTATCAGCCCGCCAATTACAAGCCCCGCCATTGCCGCAAGCAGGAACTTGCCATGACGGACGCTCCGCACGAACAGGAACGGCAGGCATAAAACCAACGTCAGGAGCCAAACCGCCGCGTGCAGATTCGCAACCGCGACGCCAATCAGCGGCAACGGCAACAGCCATTTGAAATTTTCGGTGCGCGTGAACTTTTCCAGCAAAAAGACTTCGATTAGCAACAGCGGCGTCGAGAACAGTTGCGGGCGCGGGACTATCGCCGGCGTCACGAGCAAACTAACGACGAAGCTCAGCGCGAACGATAAAGTCTTATTGCCGCCGCTAACGTAAAGGCACAGCCGCCAATGAATAAAGACCGTTGCCGCGCCGAGGAGGGCGTCCGTCAATCTCAGCCCGTCGAAGCCCAAGGTTTGATAAACTTCCCAAAACAAGACGCCGCTCAGCCACTGTTGCGCCACGAGTTGTAAGCCTTCGTGAATCGTGAACGGGTCGACGTGCGGAAAGCCCTGCTCCATGACGTATCGCCCCAAGTTCATTACAAAATACGTGTCGGCGTCTTCAGGCAAGCGGAAAAGCGTTTGGCAGAACGCCACGCCCGCCGACAGTAAAACGATTTGCACGAGGTTAAGCAACTTAGGCATCGGTTTTTTCCTCGTGATAAGTTTGTTCGGCGTTGATGTTCCAAACGGCGGCCTTTGTGAATTTGCCGGCAAGCGCACAGACCGCCGCCACCGACGTCAGCATACTGTGATCCATGTTGTTGTAGCGGTGTTGCCCGTTGCGCCCTATGCAGTAAAGATTTTTGATGTCGTCAAGCGCGGCGCGAAGCTCGTCGATATTCTCGTAGGTGTCGAAGTAGGCGGGATAAGCCTTGGGAACCTTGACTTGCACGCCGAAACGCACGCTGCCCGCGTCGATTATGCCGATTGACGCCAGCTCCTCCGTTGCGAACTTTATAAAGTCCTCCTCGCTCATCTGCCAAAGGTCGTCGCCCTCGTTGCAAAAATACTCCAGCCCCAGCCAAACCGAATTTTGCGGGTCGACAACCATGTACGGCGACCAGTTGTTGAAAATCTGCAGACGCCCCAGCTTAACCGACGGCTCCTGAACGTAAATCCAGCAATCGGGCACGATGTCGCCGAGCGTCTTGATTCGCGTCTTATTGGGCGGCAACAGCTTATCGACGAGCAGCCCCACGGTTATGAAGTCGCGATAGGGCAAGCCGCGTGCAATCGTAAGTTGGCGCAGATTCAAGCCGTCGTCGAGAGCCTCGGCAAGTTCGGCAAGCGGCATACTGGAAATAAAATAATCGGCGGGGAACGTCAGCAGACCGGCGGCATTGTCGACCTTGACGGACTTGATAACCTTGTCGGCGTCGACGTGGCAGCTAACGACTTTGGAATTGAGCAAGACCTCGCCGCCGCCTGCGCGTATCTCGTCGGCTAATTTTTCCCACAATTGACCGGGACCGAATTTGGGATAATGGAAGCGTTCAATCAGGGAAGTTTCGCCCGCGCCCTCCTTGGAGCCGAAAGTTTTCTTAACAAAGTCGAGGACGGTTTTGCCGAGCGAAAGCCCCTTGATACGTTGAGCACCCCACGCCGCGCCAATCTCCTGCGGCGTCCTGCCCCAAACTTTGGTCGTATAATCGCGGAAAAACGTTTCGTAAAGCCGTTGCCCGAAGCGGTTAATCATGAAGTCTTCAAGCGTATTCTCCTCGCGTTGACTGTACTTAGCCTTAAGGAAGCTCGCGCCGACTGAAAGCATCTCCGTGAAGCCCAGATTTTTAATCGTCTCAAAGTTCAGCGATATGGGGTAGGAAAAGAACTTCCCGCGATAAAAAATCCTGGACACGCGGTTACGATTCAGAAAAACCTCGTCGACCTGTTCGGGGTCTGCGCCGCCGTCGACCAAAACCGATTCGCGACCGAGAATTTTATCGTCGAAGGCGGGCGCACCCTGCGCGGGCAAAAGCTCATTCCAAAGCTTGAGAACTTCGGGGCTTTTGGTAAAAAATCTGTGACCGCCGATGTCCATGCGGTTGCCGTTGAAATTCATTGTGCGAGCCAGTCCGCCGACGAAGTTTTCTTTTTCCAGGACAATCGGCTTGATGTCGGTAAACTTGAGCAGGTAATGGGCGGCAGTCAAGCCCGCGACGCCCGCCCCGATGATTATGGCGTAATGTTTCTTCTTAAACAAAAAAATGTTTCCTCCAAAGTGTGAAGTTGGCAATGCGTATCAGCGCAACGAGCCGTTTATCCCGAAAACGGTCGGTTTGTGTCGGCGCGGAAACAACGTTGCCTAAGTTGAACGGCTTGACGCGCTCACCGGATGCAACGTCACGTTGCCGCCGCAGGAAGATAGAGCAGGACGTTTTGCTCGCCAATCTGCGCGACGCCGAACTTAATCCTGTCGCCCGCGTGACAGCCGTAATCGCTTTGCGGCTCGTTGAGCAGTTCGCCCGTCAAAATATTTTCGTCGACGGCAAGGCACCGCACCCAAAGCAATTCGGGCTTGTGCTCCGCGCTCATGAAGTAGACAACCACGTCGTCGGGATAATGCGGGTGGCGGAAGGCGTCCAGGTTTTTGATAAGGCGCGTCTCCTCGCGGGCGGCGTCCGGCTCGGAACGGTCGTTGATTATCGCAATCCTGTCGCGGAAGGGCAGGGCGTATTCGGCGGTCACAATCCTAAGTTCGGCGTCGTCGACAGCCCCGCGCTTGAGCTTGACCGATTTTTTATAGCTTGACGGGAAAATCTTAATGCGCCCGCCCGCAAGCTTTGCACCCGCCAAAATCTCAAAGACGAAAGTCTCGCCGTCAACGTAGGCGTAAGTCAAAAAGCCGTCGAGCTTTTCATCGGGCGGGTAGTCAAAGACTCCGCGCAGATTCACCGCCGCCACGACACCCGCGCCGCTCAGCAGACAAATTTGCCGATACATGTCGCGGAAAAATATTTCTTCAACCTTCAAGGCATTCATCTCCTTTCGATTCATTTTACCACAATTCACGCCTGCTTATTGAAAAAATTTTTGCCGTCTGATAAACTTCGCGTAACGAAAACGGCAAGAGGAGTGATGAGCGTTTTGTTTACCCACATAACCCAGTCCCCCTACGGGACGGTAAAATTGGCGGCGAAGGTGGCTCAACGTGTGCGCGAGGGCACGGTTATTTGTCTGGAGGGAGGCTTGGGCGCGGGCAAAACATTGTTCGTCCAATCCATGGCGCGAACGCTCGGCGTCCAAGGCGAAGTCACGAGCCCGACCTTCAATCTCATGAGCGTTTACGAAGGTTTTTGCCCGATAGTTCACTTTGACCTGTATCGCTTGCACAGCGAGGACGAGCTGGAGGACATCGGCTTTTACGAGTACACCGATTTTCCCGACGGGATTGTTTTCATTGAGTGGGCAGAGAAATTTCCGCAGGCGTTGCCGGAGAATTACGTTGTGATAAAGATTGAGCGTTTAAAGGACGCCCGTAACATGCGGCGGATAACGTTTGACTGCGTGGGCGAGGAGCACGAGGATTTTATCGCCGAGCTGGAGTATTTCGTCACGAAGGAGGATTGAGCTTGCGCATACTGGGGATAGAAACCGCGACGCGTGCGGCAAGCGTTGCGGTAATTTTTGACGGGAAATTATTGGCGGAGTCGGTACGCGAATCGCCGCAGAGCTTTTCGGAAACGCTTATGCCGCAAGTGGAGGAGGTCATACGGGCGGCGGGCGCGTTCGAGCGATTGGACGCCGTGGCGGTAAGCATAGGACCGGGGTCATTTACGGGCTTGCGAATCGGCTTGGCGACGGCAAAGGCATTGGCTTACGCGTGGGGGATAAAGATAATCGGCGTGTCGACGCTTCAAGCAATGGCTTACAACTTCCCGAACGCAAAAGTCGTGCCGCTGACGGACGCGCAAAAAAATCGGGCGTACTGTCAAATCTTCGCGGACGGCGTGGCGCAGACGGAATTAAAAATCGAGCCGATAGACGAAATAGTCACCGAGCTTGGACGAGCGACGGGCGAATTTTTTTTATGCGGAGATGTGCTCCACAAAATAAAAGTGCCGTTGCCGCCGAACGTGCACCTTGCGCCGTCGAACTTAAAAATGCCGAGGGCGTCGAGCGTGGCAATATGCGCGGAGGCTTCGGGCAAAGTCGATAACGTGATGAATTTGGAGCCGTTGTACATTCGACGTTCGGAGGCGGAGGAATTATGGGAGAAAAGACACGGCTTAGTTTCCGAGCAATGACGCAAGACGATGCGGACGTTATCGCCGAGATTGAGGAGGCAAGCTTCGCCATGCCTTGGAGCCGCGAGGATTTTTGGCGCGAGGCACATAACGAGCTTGCGGAGTATATCGTCGGCGAGCTGTACGGTCGAGTCGTGGCGTATGCGGGCGCGTGGGTTTCGTTCAATCAAGCGGAGGTCATGAGCGTAGCGGTCGCGCCCGAACTTCGCGGTCAAGGCATAGGGACGATTCTTTTCGGCGAGCTGATTAAAGCTGTCAAAGCACGCGGCGCAACTGCGATAACGTTGGAGGTTCGTCCGAGCAATACGGCGGCGATTAAACTTTATGAAAGCTTCGGGCTTAGGAGCGTCGGGCGTCGGCACGGCTACTATCTCGACAACGGCGAGGATGCGCTGATTATGTGGAACACCAAAATTTAAAAAGCCTGCCAAATCGTCGATACGTGTCCACATTGGATGCAACGTCACGTTGCCGCTGATTATGTGGAACACCAAGCTTTAGGAGGAAATTTTCATGTCAATAATCCCCCCCCTCCGTCAACCTGCGCGGTGTCGGTGGTTATCCCCATGTACAACGCGGCTAAATACATCGGTACAACTTTGGAGAGTTTGTTGGCTCAAACGTTCACGGATTTTGAAGTCATAATCGCGGACGATTGCTCGACGGATTCAAGTTGCGCCGTCGTGGAAAGTTACATGCCGAGGTTCGGCGGGCGGCTCAAACTCTCGCATATGAAACGAAATTCGGGCGGACCCGGTGCGCCGTGCAATAAATCCATCGCTCATGCTCGCGGCAAATACATTTATCAAATTGACAACGACGACCTGCTCGTAAGCAACGCCCTGGAAACGCTGTACACTGCGGCTGAGCATTTTAACGCGGACGTCGTTCATATGTCCCGATACATTTTTTTTAGGGACGAGCCGTCGAATCCTTTTCCCGCCCGCGATAAGCTTTTTATTACGCAAAGTTTCAGTGATGAAATTATGCTTGATCCCGAAGACATAGGCGAACGCATAGAAATTTTTTGTAAGGATTTTACCGGCGTGGAGGGTTGGCTGAAATTTGTAAGGCGCGATTTTCTCGTCGAAAACGAAATTATATTCCCCGACAATATGAAAGCGTCGCAAGATGTAATTTGGACGATTGAACTGCTTTATTACGCGAAACGTTATTTGCGCATTCCGCAACCGCTTTATGTCCATCGGTTTCGTCCCGATTCTGTCTCCGCGCTTAATCGTCAAGGTTTGGCATGCATTGAGTATTGGGGAACGTTATTGGTGCAAGGTTTGGCGTTTCTTTGCAGATTCTTTGACGAGCAAAAATTTTTCCGCGATAATCCGCAGGACGCATTAAAATTGCTCGATTGGTTCAAGCAAACTCACGCCAAAAATTTCATTCCCGTACTGTCGAAAGTGCCGCCGCATGAGGCTCAAAAAGTTTTGGCGGAGAATTTTTCGGCAGCATTCGGAGCGCACGCAGATTTAATCGCGTATCTTTGCACGTCGATAACCGAACTCGAACGGCGGCTGAAAGTTTGAAGGAGGATTTACATGCAGATTAAGGGAACGCTGATGCTCTTGGGCGCGGCGTTTTTTTGGGGGACGACGTTCGTCGCGCAGTCAACGGGCATGGAGGAGTTGGAGCCGTTTTCCTACGCGGCGGGCAGATATTTGGTCGGTTTCGTGTCGCTGGTCGTGCTGTTAATCCTCACGCGCAGACAGCGGAAGATTGAACGTCGGCAAAAAAATTACGGGCGCGGCTTTCTAATCGGGCTGATAATCGGCGTGGTGCTGTTTATTGCAAGCTCCATGCAACAGGTCGCCCTGCAATATTCGACGGCGGGCAAGGCGGCGTTCATAACGTGCTTGTATATCGTCTTCGTGCCGCTGGGCGCAAAATTTTTGGGCAAAGTGATTCGACGGGAGAATTGGATTGGCGCGGGGCTGGCAATAGTCGGGCTGTACCTGTTGGCGGTCGGCGAAGGTTTCTCTGTTCAAATCGGCGACGCGATACTTTTCGTGAGCGCGTTTTTTTGGACGGCTCATATCCTTATGGCTGACAGATTCGCCAATCGGGTTGACGTTATCGAAATGTCCGCCGCGCAGATTTTCATGACTCTGATACTTAGTTCCTTAACGATGTTCGCCATTGAAACGCCGCGCCTGTCCGCCATGCTCAACGCCTGGTTTCCGATAATTTACGGCGGCTTGATGAGTTCGGGTATCGCGTTCACGTTACAGCTTTACGGGCAGAAGTACGCAGACCCTTCGACGGCGGCAATCTTGATGAGCTTCGAGGCAATCTTTGGAGCATTGGCGGGTTGGTTCTTCCTTAACGAGGTCATGACGGGGCGGGAAGTCTTGGGCTGTGCGCTGATGTTGTTCGGCATGCTTGCCACGCAGTGGACGCTGATTAAGCGGTCTGTGTGAAAAAAATTTTTCGGAACGTGTAACAAAAGTTGACACCCGCCGTATAATGGGCATAAAGAAATTTGGAGGTTGATAACAATGGCTGACGAAAAAATTTTGAAGGACGAGACCCCGAAGGACAACATCTTGAAGGACGAAATCTTGAAGGACGAACAACTCGAACAGGTCGCCGGCGGCGCATTTAGAATGTTTGAACCAACTCCGAACACCGCCAACGACCAAAACACCCCTTCAAATCAGCTTGGTGCTATTAAAATCCATCATGTATCTCACGGAATAGTCTAACGCGGCTAACGGTCGCAATCGGTAAACAAAAGCCCTTCGGCGGTTGTCGGAGGGTTTTTCCGTTTGACGGGAATGATTTTCCTGTCCGCGCCCGCAATGAAGGAAATTAACCTTGCGCGTCGAAGTTTGGCAAAAATTCTTTCGGAGAGGAACTGAAGCGTATGGGGGCTAACGATGCGGCAATCAAGGAGGCGTTAAAGAAACTTCGCCTTAACAGAGATCAGCAGAAGGCAAAGGACGACGCGGCAATAAAAAAAGCCCTCGTCACGATAAAAGTCTTCGGCGTGGGCGGCGGCGGCAACAGCGTCTTGAAACGAATTGCCGAGAGCGATTTTCTGGACATCGATTTGGTGGCGGTCAATACCGATTCGCACGCGCTGAGCTTCTCGGACACCGATAAGATTCGGGCTGTGCAAATCGGCGGGGATTTGACTAAGGGGCGCGGCACGGGCGGCAACGTTGCCCTGGGCGAACAGGCTGCCAAAAATGACGCCGAACGGCTCAAAGGCATGATGACCGGCGCGGATATGATTTTCATAACGGCGGGCATGGGCGGCGGTACCGGTACGGGTGCGGCTCCCGTCGTGGCGCGATTGGCTAAGGAACAGGGTATGCTTACCGTCGGCGTCGTCACGGTTCCTTTTAAGTTTGAAGGTCCGCGCAAGCAACGCATTGCCAACGAGGGTATCGTCAAAATGCAATCCTACATGGACGCCCTTATCGTCGTCAAAAACGATAACCTCATGAAGCTCCCCGAAAATAAAGACTTGTCGCTGGTCAGTGCCTTCAACGCGGCGGATACCGTCCTGCGTCAGGCAATTCGTTGCGTCGCCGAGCTGATTCTTACTATCGGCGTCATTAACGTTGACTTTGCCGACATGACGACCATTTTCCGCCAAAGCGAATCCAGCGACGCGCTCCTGGGCATAGGGCGGAGCAAAATCAGCGCGGTTAAAGCTGTGCAGGAGGCGATTCAAAGCCCGCTGATTGACAAGTCGCTCAAGGGCGCACGCGGCATTATCCTCAACATCACCGGCGACGAAACTTTACCGATTCACGACGTGAACGCCGCCGCCAGCTACATTTTCAGCCAAACCGAGGACGACGTGAACATTATCCTCGGCACCGTCATTGATAAGAGTATGAACGGCATGATTCAGGCAACGATTATCGCGACGGACTTTGCCGACAGCCTCGCGCTCAAGTCTCCGACGGTCGCGGTACCCAAGTCAACCGTCACGGTATCGAAGGGCTTCAACTTCGAGGCGCAACAGCCGCAAGCCCAGCCCGAAGATAAATCGCCGCTCTTCCAAATGCCGACGTTCACCTTGCGCCCGCGTGATAAAAAATGAGCCGCTTTCAACGATTGGAACTTTTAATCGGCGCGGAGGGTTTTGCCAAGCTCCATGCGGCGACGGTGGCGATATTCGGCGTGGGCGGCGTCGGCTCGTTTACGGTCGAGGCTTTGGCGCGGTCGGGCGTCGGGCACTTGATACTTATCGACAAAGATAACGTCGACGCCACGAACATTAACAGGCAGATTCACGCGCTCGGCTCCACGGTCGGGCGTTCCAAGGTCGAAGTCATGCGCGAACGGATTCACGACATAAATCCCGCCGCGCAGGTTGACACGATTCAGAAATTCCTTTTGCCCGGCGAGCCTGTCGAGGATTTTTTTATCGGCAAATATGATTACGTTGTCGACGCCATTGACACCTTGACGGCGAAGATTTTCTTGGTCGAAGAGTGCACGCGGCGCGGGATTAAAATTATCTCCAGCATGGGCGCGGGCAATAAACTCGACGCGACGCGCTTTAAGGTCGGCGACATTTTTCAAACGTCGACAGACCCCGTGGCGAAAATTTTGCGCAAGAAGCTCCGCGAACGCGGCATTAAAAGTTTGAAGGTCGTTTGGTCGGACGAAACGCCGCAACCCGTCAAGGACGTTATCGGCAGCGCGGCGTTCGTTCCCAGCGTCGCCGGTCTGATTATGGCGGGAGAGGTCGTCAAAGATTTACTCAGCGAATAAAAAATCCCCCGTCGCACGATGGGGGAAAATTTTTTTGCGTTAGCCCTTGTAGCCCAGTGCCTTAGCCTTAGCGAAATCAGCTCGCGCTTTTTTCATGTTTCCAAGTTCTCGATAACAAATTCCACGCAGTTGATAAGCGTTGGTGTAATTCGGATTGAGTTCAATGGCTTTAGTGGCGTCAGCAATCGCCTGCTTGAAATTACCCATCAATGCATAAGCGATACCGCGATTGTTGTACGCCTCTACTAAATTCGGATTTAACGCGATTGCCTTGTCGTAGTCCTGAATAGCCCGCTCGTATTGTCCCTGCTTGTCATAAGCGAAACCGCGATTATTGTATGCATGATCGTACTCGGAATTAAGTTCGATAGCTTTGTTGAAATCCTTAATAGCTCGCTCGTATTGCTTGAGCCCGTTCATATAGGTAACGCCGCGATTGTTGTATGCGGAGGCGAAATCAGGCTTAAGAGCGATAGCTTTGTTGAAATCTTGAATAGCCCGCTCGTATTGCCCTAAGTTGTCATAAGCATTGCCGCGATTGGTGTACGCGTCGGCAAAATTCGGATTTAACTCGATAGCTTTGTTGAGGTCTTGAATCGCCCGCTCATATTGTCCTAAACGTCCATAAACCGTTCCAAGATTGTTGTATGGATATTCCCAATTCGGATTAAGTTCGATAGCTTTGTTGAAATCCTTAATAGCTTGCTCGTACTGCTCCAAGTAGGAGTAAGCATTGCCGCGATTGTTGTACGCCCAATGCCAATCGGGCTTAAGTTGCAGAGCTTCGTCGTAAAGTTTAATCGCGCCGTTATAATCTTTGGCATAATAGAGCGCAAGACCCTCTTCAAGCTTTTCGTTGGCAAGGAAATCGCGGTCGGTGTCGTTCAGTTGCTTGCGGATACGGTCACGCTCGGCTTGAGTAGTCGCACGCTTGTATTGCTCCTTGAGGTCAGCAACCTGCGCGTCGTTTTTGGCAATGGCTTCCTGCAGGCTGTTGTTTTGCCGGACGATAGTAACCTTGTCTTTGTCATCGCGCTTGATATAGTCGACTAGCCCGTCAGTGTCGACGTTCGCTTCTAGAGTCGCCGTCCAAATGACAACGGGCAAACCGTCTACCGTAGCTGTCTTGCGCTCGTAACGCACCTCGCCCACGATATTCGTGATGTTGTTGGTGACGGCAGAAATATCGTCGTCAGTGAGCCTGAAATTGACGGAACGTGAATAGGTGGTAAGATAAACGCCCGCCTGTTTCCTTGCGCTTTCCTTAGCACGTTGCAGGGCGCGTTTCTTGGCGATGTCTTGATTCTCGAAATCGCTCATGACGTAACGCCCGACGCCCGTGTAAGTTTTAATCTCGGCACCAACAATAGCCGCCGTAAGCAAGCTCGCCACGATTAGCAGAGCCGCCAACGCTCGTCGAAAAACTTTTACCATAAAAAATCGCTTCCTAAGAATCAGCCGCCTCGTCAAGCACGCGTTTTAGCTCGTCGGTGTCAATGGTCGCCGTGACGAACGCTTTGATAAGCAGACCGTCCCCCGCATCCTCGAATTCGTATTCGGTGGTGACTACGTGCAAAAGGCTTTCGCTTACAACTACAATTTCGTCGTAGCTAAGCCGGTTATTGTGTACTTTCGATTCCTCCTTAATTTCAGCACAAATCTCCTCGGCAATGAGGCGCAAAGCGTCAAGTTCCGCCCAAGTTTTGGCGTCGTCAAGCGTACTTTCGACCTCGTCGGCAAGGAAGTAAACGCCTTCGCCCGTGTAGGTCACAATCTCGGCATGGACGCCCGCTGTCAACAAAT
Source organism: uncultured Selenomonadales bacterium (assembly GCA_937877545.1). GTDB lineage: Bacteria > Bacillota > Negativicutes > Selenomonadales > Selenomonadaceae > Quinella. Next base: position 44,665 of record CALFJE010000063.1, read on the forward strand.
TCAGGACGACTATCAACGTCGCCGCCGCCCGAAAAATTTTCCTGCTCATGACCGCGCCTTCTTAACGTCGTTCAGCGGATGAACTGTTCGATAGCCTTGTTGAGGCGTTCAATTTCGGCGGTGTCGCCCGTTTTAACGGCGTCAACTATGCAATGTTCGATATGGTCTTTCAAAATGATGCGCCCGACGGCTTTAATGGCGGCGTCGACGGCGGACAGCTGAATCAGCACTTCGGAGCAATCGCGTCCGTCCTCAATCATGCGCTTGGTCGATTCAAGGTGACCGATAAGCCGCGCCATTCGATTCAATACCGCCTTGGTCTGCGTGTGCGTGTGCGTGTGGCGAATTACCGTGCCGTCTTCCAAAATGTGTTCGTGTTCGTTCATGACTTGCCCTCCGTTTTTGCGAAAAGTTTATTCAATCTGATTGACGGCGTCAAGGAAATTTGATACATTGGCGGCGAGGTGAGCGTTATGGCAAAGTTGAACGCAAGCAAGCTGAAGAATCTGGCTCGCGACTTGAAGGACGATAAAGCCGGCGGCGTCAAGAAGGTCGGCGACGCAGATAAGCAAGTCGAAGCCAAGAAGAAAATTTCAATCGGCGACGCCAAGGTTTCGGGACGTAAGAATTAAAAAAATCCCCTTCCGCTTTGGAGGGGGATTTTGCTTTGAAGCGCGGCGTTCAATCAGCCGGCAACTTTTTTCTCGCGCCGAGGATTCACGCGCTTGAATTTACTCAGCTGTTCCTCGGTAAGTTTCGGGCAATCTTCGTCGTAGACAATATCGTCGTCAGTCATGTGTTTTAATATCTCCAGCCGCGCCTTTTGCTCTTCCGTCAACGGTGCATTTACGTCAATAACTCGCCTCACCAGCATAATATTTCCTCCTTTCTGCCTTGTTAGCCAATCTTGCCGAAATTAACCGCGTCCTGTCCTCGCGTTCAGTATACACGACAAACAAAATTTCATCTACTCTGCCTATCGTAATGTAGCGGTCTTCGTCGTCCGAGTGATATTCGTCAAGCCATTCAATGCGATGCTTATCAGAAAAAACTTTGGCGGCGTCAAAAAAATCTACATTGTGCTTGCGAAAATTGATTCGATTCTTTTCCTCGTCCCACTCGAAGACGATATTATCAATTATTGTTCCCATAATGTTTAATCCAATCGTAAGCCGCGCAGATTTGAGCGTCGACCTGTTTATAGGACGTGCCGCCTTGGGAATTGCGAGCCGCCACGCACGTTTCGGGCTTAATGGCGTCGTGAATGTCGGCGTCGAACAACGGAGAAAACTTTTGGAATTCGTCGAGCGTCAAATCCTTAAGGTAAACGCCGCGCCCTATGCTGTAGTGAACAAGCTTTCCCGAGACCTCATGGGCTTGACGGAAGGGCAGACCTTTCTTGACCAGATAATCGGCGAGGTCGGTGGCGTTGGAAAAATCCTCCTCGACGGCGCGACGCATGTCAGCCGCCCGAACCTTCATGCCCGCGATAATCTGCGCGGAAACCGCCAAACTGAACTTAACGGTGTCGAGCGCGTCGAATATGCCTTCCTTGTCCTCCTGCAAGTCCTTGTTGTAGGCGAGCGGCAACGCCTTGACCGTCGTGAGCAACGCCATTAAATGCCCGATGACCCGCCCCGTCTTCCCGCGCACCAATTCCGGTACGTCGGGATTTTTTTTCTGCGGCATCATGGAGGAGCCGGTACAATGCGCGTCGTCCAACTCCACAAAGCCGAATTCGCGACTGCACCATAAAATTATCTCCTCGCTGAGGCGCGACAGGTGAACCATCAAAATCGACGCCGCCGATAAAAATTCCAACAGATAATCCCTGTCGCTTACCGCGTCGAGGCTGTTTGAGTAAATCGCGCCGAAGTCCAATTCCTTAGCCACAAACTCGCGGTCTATCGGAAAGGTCGTGCCCGCCAATGCGCCCGCTCCCAACGGCATGATGTCTGCGCGGGCGTGAACGCCCTCAAAGCGTGCGTAGTCCCGTTGCAACATACAGAAATACGCCAACAAATGATGAGCAAACAAAATCGGCTGGGCGCGTTGCAAGTGCGTGTAGCCCGGCATGATGACTTCGCGATTCTTTTCCGCCGCTTTAATCAGCTCCGTCTGCAATTCCAGAATCAATCGCTGAACCTCGCGGACTTGGCGGCGCATATAAAGATGAGTGTCGAGCGCGACTTGGTCATTGCGACTGCGAGCCGTGTGAAGTCTGCCGCCCGCCGCCCCGATTAAAGCCGTCAACGCCGCCTCAACGTTCATGTGAATATCTTCAAGCGCGACGTCGAACTCGAATTCGCCCGCGTCAATCTGCCCAAGAATTTTCTCCAAACCCGCGCAGATTTTTTCCGCGTCGTCGGCAGAGATAATCCCCTGCGCGGCAAGCATTTTCGCATGAGCGATTGAACCTTGAATATCCTCGCGGTACATGCGCTTATCGAAGCCTATCGACGCCTGGAACTCGTTAATCATCTCGTCGGTCGATTTTTCAAATCTGCCGCCCCAAAGTTTCTCGCTCATTTTTTATTTACCAAGGCGCGAACTTTCAGCGGCAAGCCGAACAGATTGATAAAGCCCGTCGCGTCCGCCTGATTGTAAACGTCGTCGTGCTCGAACGTCACGAACTCTTGACTGTACAGCGAATAGGGCGATTTGGCTCCCGCCGATATGATATTGCCCTTGTACAGCTTGAGCTTGACCGTGCCCGTAACCGTCTTTTGAGTCTCGTCGACGAACGCCGCCAAAGCCTCTCTAAGCGGAGCAAACCACATGCCGTCATAAACCAGCTCGCCATACTTAACGCCGACATGCTGCTTGAAATGGAACGTGGCGCGGTCGAGGCAAAGATATTCAAGTTCACGGTGCGCGTAGTAGAGAATCGAACCGGCGGGATTTTCGTAGACGCCGCGGCTCTTCATGCCCACCAGACGATTTTCGCAGATGTCGACGATACCAACGCCGTTGCGTGCGCCAATTTCGTTAAGCTTGGTAACCAGCTCCACCGTGCCGAGCCGTTCGCCGTTGACCGCGACGGGGATACCCTGCTCAAAGTCGACGCTGATAATTTCGGGCGTATCGGGGGCGTCTTCGGGCGCGACGCTGATAAGGAACATTTTATTTTGCGGAGCGTTCCACGGGTCTTCCAGGTCGGAGCCTTCGTGCGAAAGGTGCCAAATATTCCTGTCCATGCTGTAGGTTTTATTGGCGGCGGCAATGGGGATGTCGTGGGCTTTGGCGTATTCAATCTCCGCCTCGCGGCTGTCAAGTTCCCATTCGCGCCACGGAGCGATAATCTTCAATTCGGGCGCAAGTGCCTTGACCGTCAGCTCGAAACGCACTTGGTCGTTGCCCTTACCCGTCGCGCCGTGAGCCACAGCGTCGCAACCTTCGGCAAGCGCGATCTCCACAAGTTTTTTGGCGATAATCGGGCGGGCAAAGCTGGTGCCGAGCAAATATTTCTCCTCGTAAGTCGCGCCGGCTTTGAGCGTCGGGAAAATGTAATTTTCGATGAAATCCTTTGTAAGGTCGGCGATAAAGACCTTTGACGCGCCGGACTTGAGAGCCTTATCGTGCACGACGTTAAGCTCATCGCCCTGCCCGACGTCCGCGCAGACCGCCACGACTTCGCAACCGTAATTTTCCTTGAGCCACGGAATGATAACCGACGTGTCAAGCCCGCCGCTGTACGCCAGCGCAACTTTTTTAGCCGAATTCTTCATGTGAATATCTCCTCCAAAAAAAATTTTATATGAACGTTGACGCCCGCATTGTAGCGTTGCGGCGGCAGGTTGTCAATTTTGGCGGGCAATGCTACAATCGGCGGCGATTTTAAAATTTAACGAGGTTACGTCATGAATTTTTTGCAAGAAATATTTTTGGGCAGAGAAAAGATTTTTACGCGCAACGTCGCTTTGCTCCACGCCGCGCTGATTCTGATAAGCTTCTTGTTCGTATACATCTTATCTTACTCAACCAGCTTCCGCTATTCCCTGCTCGGTATGGATTCGCCGATTTTCCAAGTCATCGGCAAATATTGGGCGCAAGGGTATCTGCCCTATGTCGCGCTGTTTGACCACAAGGGGCCGCTGATTTTCCTCGTCAACGCGCTGGGCTACGCGATTTATCCGCGTTCGGGCATCATGGTGCCGCAGATAATTTTCCTGTACGTGTCGAGCCTGTTCTTTTGGCGGGCGATTGAATTGCATTGGCGCGGCGGCGCGAAAATTCTGCTCTTCCTGCTGACGTTGCTGTACTACTACGCGCACTACTGGGAGGGCAACAATTCGGGCGAATATACAATGCCGTTTCTGGCGGCGTCGACGTATTGTTTCCTGCGCTATCTTAAGGACGGAGGAAATTTCTGCCCGCCGCTTTACGGCTTCATCTACGGTTTGAGCTTCGGCGGGTGCGTATTGGTTCGAGCCTCCAACGCAATGCCGACTTGCTGTTACGCCTTCCTGACGCTGATATTCCTGTTGCAAGCGCGGGCGTTCAAAGATCTTTGGCGGAACGTCCTGAGCTTCTGCGCGGGCTTCGCGGCGATAGTCCTGCCGTTCGTGATTTACTTCGCGGCGCACGACGCCCTCGGCGAGGCTCTTTACGGCACGCTGATATTCAACACGCAGTACGCGATTCAAGGGAAAATCGAATACCCTTTGGCGGAGCGGTTGGAATACATCGTGTTTAAATTTATGCCGCTCGTGCTGATTATACTTTTCGGCGCGATATTGGCGGCTCGCGAGACAAAAAACAAATTGGCGTGGAGCGGAATATTTATCGGCGTCATGACGGCGGCACTGCTGTTGAATTTGCGGCTGTATATCCATTACTACATGATAGTCGTCCCGATAATCCCCGTGCTGTGCGCGATACTCAAGCGGCTCCGCGAGACCGATAAACAATTTTTAAACTCCGTGCGCCGAACAGTCGTTTACACGGCGATGATAATCTGCGCGGCGACCTACGCGGCGTATTGTTCGCTGATATATCTTTCGCGACTGCCGGTGTATTTTAATCGTTTGGCGATTTCTGCGCACGAGGAAATGTATCGGGAGGAAGTGATTGGCGCACGACGGCTCCAAAGTCTTATCCCGCTTGAGGAGCGGAGGTCGTTTGCGTGTTGGGGAGATTTCTGTACAACGTCGCATTGGATTTTGGAAACGGACATGTTGCCGCGTGAAAGATTTTTTATGAACAATGCCTCGCTGTCGTTGCTGGATACGCGGCTCAAGGAGGAGTGGCTTGCGGATGTTCGGCGCGATTCGACGCTGTGGATTTTGTACGGCACAAACGCATACGAAAAGGAAACTTATCGCCCCGACGAGCACAGGCGCGACCCCGACGTCGAGCGGCTTTTGGCGGAGCATTACACTCTGCGCGGCGAAACCAAGATTTACGACCAGATACTGAAACTGTATCGGCTTAAAGATTAAATCGGCGTTGAAAGATTTTGGCGCGGCATATATAATCTTTGCGAATCGGAGAGGAGTGACGACTTGAATCGAGAATTCTACGACAACGAGCGCGAGATTGACCTTGCCGAGCAAAAGACTTTGCATAAGCGCGAGAAAAAAATAGTCGCCGCCCGTTCGATAACGTTCCTTGCGGCGGTCGGGAGCTTCGCTTTGGGCTGGGATTGGGGCTTGCATTACTGCTACATAGTCGCGGCGTTGCTGGCGATGATTTTTATTCGGCTGATGAATTACCACGACGACCTCAAGCAACGCAAACGCTTCCTGAAAAGCCGCATGACGGTTGTAAACTCCTACATAGCGCGGGCGCGGGGCACGTGGCGCAACCGTTCCAACGACGGCAGCATTTACCTCAAGAACGGTCGCCCGCAAGATGTCGACCTGCACATTTTCGGCGAAGGCTCAATCTTCCAATACATTTGCGCGGCGCGAACCAAACGCGGCAGAGATTTATTGGCGGAGGCGTTCAATCCCGAACCGCCCGACTTCAACGCCGTGCGCAATCGTCAACGGGGCGTGGCAGAGCTGTTGCAACGCCCGCGCCTGTCAATGGACTTGGAGGCGTATGCGCGGCTCATGCCCAACAATCACGACACCAGCGAACTAATCGTAAGCGTGGAAGAGGAATTGCCGCCGCTCGGCAAAATCTATCTCCTGCGCTTCGTCATGCCGGCAATCTTAATCCTGTCGTGCGTGGCGGCGTGGCACGGGCTGATAGACGAATTCGTTCCGCCGGTCATCATGGCGTTTTCGCTGATAATCGCGGTCGCGGCAATCCCCGCCGTCAACGAATTGCTTGCGCCGCTGAAAGTCATATCCAAAGAGTTGCGGCTTTATCGGGCGATTTTCGAGCGGCTGGAGTCGACGAACTTCAGCTCCGTAAGATTAACCGCAATACGCGACATATTAACCGACGAAGTATCAGCCGCGCAGAAGCTCAAGGAATTGTCTTTGCTCGTCGACGCGGCGAACGCCCGTTACAATCCGCTGTTCTTCATATTGGGCAACGGGCTGTTTCTGGCGGATTTTTATTTGGTGGCGGCGTTTATGCGGTGGCGGCAGGACGCGGCGCAACATTTGCGGACGTGGCTGGACGCCTTCGCGGAGATGGAAGTTTTAATATCGCTGGCGTCAATCGGGCAGACGCGCACGACTTACTGTTTCCCGACGTTTTACGAGGAGGAGGAGCCGCACTTAAGCGTTGAGGGCTTAACGAGCTTGCTGGTTGTCGACACAAAGGGCGTACCTAACGACGTGGAGCTTCGGGCGGGCACGACAATAATCACGGGCGCGAACATGAGCGGTAAGACGACGTGGATACGAACGCTAGCCGCCGCCGTTATGGTTGCCTATTCGGGTGCGCCGGTCTGCGCCAAAAGTTTTGCGGTAAGTCGGCTGGCGGTGCTCACGTCGATTCGCGTCAACGACGACTTGAGCCAAGGCGTTTCGACATTCTACGCGGAGCTGTTGCGAATAAAATCGATGATTGAATACACCGAGCAGAAACGCCCGATGCTTGCATGTATCGACGAAATTTTTAAGGGCACGAACGTCAACGACCGCGTTATCGGCGCGAAGGAGGCGATTCGCCGCCTGACCAACGACAGGAGCATTACGCTTGTCACGACGCACGATTTTCAGCTGTGCGACATGGTTGACGAAAATCCGCACATATCGAACGCGCACTTTGAGGAGTATTACGAGGGCGACGAAATTAAATTTGATTTCAAGTTGCGCAAGGGGCGGACGCATACGACGAACGCGAAATATCTTTTGCGCCTGGCGGGTATCTTGCCGCCTGAGGAGGTAAAGCCGCATGATTGAAATTCGCAGTGCAACGCCCGACGACGCGGCGGAGCTGTTAAAAATTTATTCGCATTACGTGACGGACACGGCAGTAAGCTTTGAGTACGCGGTGCCGACGCCAAACGAATTCCGAAACCGAATCGCCCGCACGCTTGAGGATTATCCTTACCTTGTTGCCGAGCGCGACGGGCAGATTGTCGGCTACGCTTACGCGGGGCGTTTCGGCGGGCGCGAGGCTTATCGTTTTTCGGCTGAGCTGACGGTTTATCTGGATAAAAATTATCGCGGGCACGGCGTCGGCGGGCAACTCTATCGCGCTTTGGAGGCGGAACTTAAGCGTCGCGGCGTGAAGAATCTCTATGCCTGCGTAGCCTGCGCGGAGGTCGAGGACGAATATCTGACGGCGGCGAGCGTGAAATTTCATGAGCGGCAGGGCTTCAAGATTTGCGGGAAGTTCACCGATTGCGGCTTCAAGTTTGAGCGTTGGTATTCGATGGTTTGGATGGAAAAAATATTGGAGGCGCGTTGAATGGGCTTTATAAAAAATTTGGACTTCGACGAGGTGCGCGATAACTTTTTGGTCAAGTCGGATCGTAAAAAAGTTTGGGAGCGGCAACTGGAAATGTGGCGCGAGGTCGACCGAATTTGTCGCAAGCACGGCATACGCTATTGGGCGACCTACGGGACGCTTTTGGGCGCGGCGCGACACGGCGGCTTTATCCCCTGGTACGACGGCTTTGAACTGTGCATAATGCGCCCCGAATATAATCGCTTCCGCCAAGTCATGGAGGAGGAATTTCGGCTCGGCGGCGGCGTATTCGAGGTGCGCCACGTAAATTTTACACGAATCATAATTTCCCATTCGCAGACGACTTTGCTGGCGAAGAGCGATTTTACCGACTTGCAAGGCGCAAAGGGCTTGGTGATTGAAATTTACCCGTTGGACGCGGCACCCGACGGCACGGCGGAAAGTGTCTTCGCGGCGAACGGCATTAACGAGCTTTTTGTAACGATGTACGATTATCCGACGGTTGAAAAGTATTTGGCGGAGTGTAACGAGCCGGCGAACGAGTTGCAAGTCCTTGTGGCATTTCACGCCCTGGACGATAAGGATAAGCAGTTGGCGTTCCTGGACAAATACGCGGAGGGCGTGTTCGATTGGTCGACGGCGGTGAATCGTCCCGAAAAGTCGGCGGAGAAAATTTCGCAACCCAAGGATTGGTATCGCAAGACGATTTACTTGCCGTTTGAGTCGATTGAGTTGCCCGCGCCCGCCGATTACGATAAAGTCTTGCGGGCGATTTACGGCGACTGGCACCGCTTCCGCAACGACAAGAAATTTCGGCTCGGCGTGGTTCACAGCGCGGATATTCCCTACAAGGAGAGTTTGGCGCAACTTAACTTGAAAATGATTTTGGAGACCTTTGAGAAAAACGAGCGCAAAGACAAGTTGAGCGCGGCGGAGGAGGCGGATTAAATGGCTTTCATAAAGGATTTGTATCGCGACGAAATTCGCAGCGGCTGGCTCGTCTCGTCGGACGTTAAAAAGTCTTGGGAAAAGTTTCTTGAGATGTGGCAGGAGATTGACCGCATTTGCCGCCGATACGACATAAATTATTGGATATATGCGGGCAGCTTGCTGGGCACGGCGCGGCATAAAGGCTTTGTTCCGTGGGATACCGATATGGATTTGTGCATGATGCGCCCCGAATATAATATTTTCTGCGACGCCGCCGAACGTGAAATGATTCGCGAGGACGGAGAGTTTGAAATCGGTTGCAAGAAGTTTAACAACTTCCGAATCTCCATGTCCGCGACGACCATGCTCGGTACTGAAAATCTGCACGAACGTAATCCGAATACGCCCTACGGCATGATGATTGAGATTTATCCGCTGGACGTGGCACCCGACGGCACGCCCGACGGCAATGCGTCCGTCATGAAACTTTTGGAGCTGTTGAGTTCTGCCGGCGAGTCGGGCTATTCGCGAATCAAGGAGCGCGTCAAAAATAATCAGGGCACCTATAACGAGTGGAAGCTCTTGGAAAAGTTTCATACCTTGTCGGAAAAGGCTAAGCAGGATTTTTATAACAATTACGCGGCGATGCTGTTTGAAAAGTCGTCGGCAATAAGTTGGATTGAGGACAGAATCAAGGCTCCGCAAAAAACTTACGCCAAAGACTGGTTCCGCGAAACGATTATGATGCCGTTCGAGTCGGTGCAAATGCCCGCGCCCGTCGATTATGACAAGGTGTTGACCGCGCTTTACGGCGATTGGCGCAAGCCCTATTACGATAACACTTTCCGAATCGGCTCGGTGTACAGCCCCGACATTCCTTATCGCGAGTTCCTTAAGACCGTCGATTTGGAATTCATGTTCCCGCCCGAAGAAGATTAAAAATCAAGTCGGTTGCGCCTTTGGCAATCGGCTTTTGAATTACTTGGACATTTGCCGGCGAATGTGCTAATATTTTCGACAATCTACGCAGGAAAGGAGGTGTAAGCATGGACTTCACGAAGATTAAAGCCAAACTCGAATCGCTCGGCTACGGCGTGACGTGCTTTGATACGGCGGCGGAGGCGGCGGATTATCTCGACGAAAACATTCAGGGCAAGACTGTCGGCTTCGGCGGCTCGGTCACTTTGGAGCAGATGGGGCTTTACGACCGCCTCGCGCTCAACAACGACGTTTTTTATCATAACCGCTTGCCAGGCGGCATGACGCGCCTTGAGGTTTGCACTAAGGCGAACTCCGCGCAGATTTACCTGTCGTCTGTCAACGGGCTTGCCGAGACGGGCGAGGTCATCAACATTGACGGCAACGGCAACCGCGTTTCCTCGATACTTTTCGGACACGATAAAGTTTATTTCGTCGTCGGCGAAAACAAAATCGCCAAGACCTACGACGCCGCGCTTTGGCGAGCCAGGAACATTGCCGCGCCGAAGAATGCCAAACGTGTCAAGGCGAAGACGCCCTGCGCGGTCAAGGCTGATAAGTGTCACAACTGCGAAAGCCCCTACAGGATTTGTCGCGCTCTGTCGGTTTTATGGGGTGCTCCGTTGCGCGGCGACTTCGAGATTATTCTGATTCACGAGGAGCTGGGATTTTAACTTTGAGCAGAAATTTTGAGCAAAAAATTTGCGGGCGACCTTTCGTAAGGTGTTGCCCGCTTTATTATTTGCGTCGAGGTTTGGCGAAGTGATTCAGTACGTCGTCGATAAATTTGCGCCCCGCCTCCTCGGAGATAATCGCCTGTGTTTCGTTGGCGGCAATTTCCTTGCGCAAGCCCTCAAGTCGTGAATCGAGCTGCCCCGCCCTGAGCGATTCGAGCGCGATTCTGTCCGCCTGCACGATTAGCCTGAGCTGTTCGAGTTGTGGCTTGCACTCCGCCAGATATTTTTGCGGCAAGCGTCTCAACAACACGTCGGCGGCGCGTTCGGTTTCGTAGAGTTGCCTTTCGAGCGGCGCAAAGTTATGTTCGTTGAGCGCGAGGAAAGCCGCCGTCGCGAATTCGGGAGCGTCGGGTTCGCCGACTTTAGCCCACGAATTTTCCATGTGCCGCGAGTGCTCGGCGAAAATCCTCATCTGCGGCGCGAGCGAGCCGAATTGCTCCTGCAAAGCCTTATCCCAAGCCTGCGCGGAGTCGTAAATGGCGGGGTTGTTGGCGTAGACCGCGCCCGTCGCCAAAGCGATTTTCGACAGCTGAACTTGCCCCATAGGGTTGAAGAAAATCGCGGTCATTTTGGCGGAGGGGAGCTTTTCAATCGCGCCGAGAGCCAGCTTGACGTTGCGATTGCCGTCGGGCGTCAGCGGATAGTCGTTGACGGGATAATTCCACCAAATGCCGACCTCGCGCCCGAAAATCCGATTGACCTCTGCAAGCTCCGAATCGGTAATGCCGTCGCAAACCACGCCGCGCCCCGTGTACAGGACGACGATTCGCGGATCGAGCGTCGCCGCCAAATCGCGGGTATACGCCTTGAGCTTGCCGCCCTTAATCATGTCGAGATAAAAATACTCCGTCGGCACGGTGATAAGCGGCGCAACGTCCTTGTAGCGTTCGCGCAGATTTTTTTGCACGCGATTGAGGAATTCGGCTTGAGCCTTGCCGCTTTCGTGATGATTGCCCTTGGCGTCCTTCAGGTCGTCGAAGAAAATAGCGAAGTCGCGCACGCCGATTTGATACATGGCGTCGAGCTTGCGAATCATGAGCCGAAAATCCTCGTCGCCCGCCGCGCCCTTGTATTTGAGGTCGAGACCGGGGCTTACGGCGAAGATGAAGCGGACTTTATTTTTTTGGGCGACGGCAACCAACTGCTCCAACTCCGCGAGCTTATCGGGCGGATAGGGCTTGCGCCACTGTTCGCGGTGATACGGGTCGTCTTTGGGCGCGTAGACGTAGGAATTGAGATTGTTGCGGCGGCAGAAGTCGATAATATCTGCGCGGTCGTCGAAAGTCCAAGGCGTGCCGTAAAAGCCCTCGATAACTCCGCGCAGGGGGATTGGTATCGCCTCCGCCGAGCCGACGCTTGACATCAGCACGAGTGCCGCGATTATCAGCAGGTTTAAAGTTTTCATTGTTGACGCTCCTGATATTGACGGAAATTTTTCAGAATGCAAATCGGACGTTTCTGCGAGGCGTTGCCGAACGGGTTATCAATCAGCAAATCGGACGCCATTTGAGCGTTCATGCCCGGCGTAGCTCCGACAATCCGCGAGCGTTTCAAATCATTTACGTCTGCAATCATCGCGCCGAAACAATTAAGCCGCGCCTTGAGGTCGGCGACAACCTTATCGGGATTCTCCGGACCGTAGACGACGCACTTATCGAAAGGCGGCATGGTGCCGGTTACGTCGTCAATCAGAGCCGCCTGACGCCCGCCCCATTTATAGAACAAGCCGCGCATACCGACGACCTTGCCGACAAAGCCCGCCAGTAACGCGAACGCGACGCGCCACTCGCCCTCCTTTTCCATGAGGGCTTGCATACCGTGCGGCGTGGCAAGGCTGCCGTAATCGGGGATAAAGCGGCAACACAACTTTGCGAGGCAACTGATATGCATTTCGTCGGGGCGAATGATGTTGCCCTGCGTAATCGCAACGACGCTCTCGGCGACCGTAACCACGTCGTCCGCGCCGATTATGTTGCGGGTGTACTTTTCTATCACGTCGACAATATCATCTTTGGGCGTCAAAATCCGCGTCGTTATCGGGACAATCTCCACAACCATAACCGTCACTCCTTAGCCAACTGAACGCCGACGAGTTTGGCAAGCTCCTCGGCGGTTAAAATCACGCGTGCTATCGACCAACGCATTGGCGACCGTCCGACCTCGCGGTAGAGGAATTCGACGGGGAAATCTACCATGTGCGCCGCCGCCTCTTCCAACGAGAGACCTTTACGCGCCGTCAAGGTGACTTTCGCCACGAGGTTGACGCTCTGCTGATGTTCCAAGACCAACGCCTCAAAATAATCGTCTTCGCGAGGGACGCCCTCCTTTTCCGCCTTGCCGCGCACGTTAAAGCCGTCGTACTGTTCAAACGGCAACAGCGGATGGCAAATCGCGTCCACTATCATTGCCGACTGCGTGCCCTCGTTGCGGAATTCTATCGTCGTTGAGAGCGTCACGGATTTATCGTCGCGAGCCTCCACCTTAAACGGCGTGCGGGCGTTGAGCTTCGGGACGACCTTTTCCTGCCGCCCGCGCAGATAAAGCCACAAAACCAACACGACCGCTAAGCCCGCGACCAATAATCCTTCCAATATTGTTACCAAATTTTTTCAACTCCTCAATGTTGATTCAATCGCAGAATTGTACACGAAAACCTTTGGCAAGTCAAAAGCTTTCGGCTTGACGCCGCGCAGGTTTGCGCATAAAATAATTTTTACTATGGAAAGGAGCCTCGTCATGACAGAACTTGAAAAACTCCGCGCAGGTTTGGAATTCGACTTCACCGACCCCGAAGTCGACGCGCTAAAGCTTAACGCCGTGAAACTCTGCCAAAAGCTCAACGCGACCGACGTTACCGACTACGCGACGCGTGAAAAGATTATCCGCGAGCTTTTCGGCAGCGCGGGCGTCAATCCCGTCGTGTTGCCCGTCTTCAACTGCGACAACGGCAAGAATATTCACGTCGGCGATAATTTCCTTGCCAACTACAACGTGACGATTCTCGACATCGTGGACGTTACGATTGGCAACCACGTCATGATTGCGCCGCACACGCTGATAACCACAATCGGACACCCGCTCAGCCCCGCCAAACGCCGTCGGAATATCGGCGTGACTGCGCCCGTTAAAATCGGCGACGACGTGTGGATTGGCTCGAATGTAACGATTTTGCCCGGCGTGACGATTGGCAACAACGTCGTGATTGCGGCGGGCGCGGTCGTTACTCGTGACGTGCCCGATAACTCGTTGTTCGGCGGCGTTCCTGCTCGGCTGATTAAAACTCTCGAAAACGACGCGGAGTAACAAATTGGCTAAACGAATCAAATGGATAGACTTTGCACGCGGGCTGGCGTTGGTGTTGATAATGTTTTCGCACGCCTCCGCCTCGGAAATGAACGCGTGGCTCAGTTTCTGCGCGTTGCCGGCATTCTTCATAATATCGGGCTTCCTGCTCAACCTCGACAAGTGGGGCAAATCGGGGGCATTTTTCCCGTTCGTCGCCAAGCTCGCGAAAAGATTGCTCATGCCGTTTTACGTGGCGGAGTTTTTATTTTACCCGCTGTGGCTGATTGTGACCTCGTTGCCGTTGCCGATTTACCCCGTCTTGAATCCGACGCTCTCGGCGGGCGATGCCTTTTGCGGAATTTTCCTCGGCGTCGGCTCAAATCTTCCCTTACCGCCGCTGTGGTTCTTGCCGTGTCTTTTCGCGGCGGAAGTGATTTTCCTGGCTCTGTACAAAATCCTCGGCGAACGTCGTAAAATATTCTTCGCGGCGATAATCCTCTGCTCGATGCTCGGTATCGCTTTAAGTGAACACGGCGCACTTCCGTTGAACTTGGATCTCGCGCTCGCCTCGCAAATGTTTCTGCTTGCCGGCAACCTGATTGCCCGCCGTAACCTTGTCGACAGGCTGAACATTTTCGCCTTTATCATTTTGGTCGACGCGATTGCCTTGGCTGTAAGCCTCAATGACCCAATCGATATGAACCGGCGGCTGTTCGGGCAATACGTAATTCCGGCTTTCCTCGCGTGCCTCGCCGAAACATTGCTCCTCTTTAAGTTTTCGCAACTCGTGACGACGGCGGGCGGGCTCCTTGCCAAGCCGATAATTTTTTGCGGCAAACAGAGCCTGTTCGTCTTGACGGTACACGTCCCGATTATCGTCTTCCTTTACCAAATGATTCATCTGTTGACGGGGCTGCTTTGGACGGAAATAATCAAGCTCCCCGAAATATTTGTGCCGACCGTTTTGTTTACGCTGTCGCTGTCGCTGTGGTTGGCTAAACGTTTTGGCAAGCAACCCGTGTTCAAATATTTTTGCGTCTGATTTGGAGGTTCACGGTGGCTCACAGAAAAAAAATCGCGTGGCTGGATACGATTCGCGTTTTCGCTTCGTTCGCCATAATAGCGGCGCATTATCTGATGTGCGGCGGCTTCGACGTGTATCCTTGGACGCGCAAAATTTGTTACGACGCGGCGTCGCTTGGTGTGTTTCTTTTCTTCGCGATAAGCGGTTGGTTGATTCACGGCTCCATTGCACGCGCTCCGAGCCTGTGGCATTTCTATCGTCGCCGTTTGATTAGAATCGTCGTGCCGTTCGTGGTTGCCTGGCTTTTCTTGGCGGCAATATTCCTGTTGCTCGGCTTATTCGATTCGGACATCGCGGAGCTTTCGCCGTTTCGGAGCGGAGCGACCTTGCTGACTTATTTCATGTCAATCTTCCCGCTGGACATAAATTTGTTGATATGGTTCAAAGTGCCGATAATCGACTTCACGGGCGAATGGTTCATGCGCGTGATTTTGCTGATGTATTTAATCGCGCCGCTTTTGGACAGGTGGGCAACACGCTTTCCGCTCCGCACGTTGGCAATTTCAATCGCGGTATCGCTTATCGTGTTCGAGGCAACGCAACCGCTTTACGACGCACACAGAATCGCTTACAACTGGTGGCTGTTCATTGTGCGCATCCCCGAATTTCTGTTCGGCATGACGTTGGCGATTCACAAGGAGCGCGTCTTGCAAATGCGCCGCCCGCTTGAGCTCCTGTCGGCTGTGATACTGGGCGCGTACGTGCTTTACTTCGTGAATTTCGGTTCGCAAGAAATATTTTTTGCGTGTCACCCGTTGGCGTTTTTCGTGACCTTCCCGACGATTTTCCTTTGCTTTTCGTTCGCCGAGGGGCTCAATAACCTTTGCCCGAAACCGCTTGCCGCGTTCAATTCGTTCAGCGGCGTATCCTATATGGCAATGTTGCTTCAGCATCAAATAATTTATCTGTTCGAGCGTAAGTTTGACCTTGCGCAATTCTCCGAGCTTGGCGTGATTTTGGGCTTGATTGCGGTAACGTGGCTGACGGTTTGGCTGAGCCGGCGCGTCAATAAATTTTCCGACCCCATAGAGCGGGCGATAGCTAATTAAAAATTGGGAGTGATTGTATGGATTTGAAAATCGGCGCGGAGCTGAACGGCTTCCGCCTTAAGAGCCTCTCCGAAGTGGCGGAGATTGGCGCGAAGACTTACGAGTTTGAACACGTCAAGACGGGCGCGAAACTTTTCTGCGCGTCGACCGACGACGACAATAAGGTTTTCTATATCGGCTTCCGCACGCCGCCCAAAGACGATACCGGCGTGGCGCACATCGTCGAGCATTCGGTACTTTGCGGCTCCAAGAAGTATCCGCTTAAGGAGCCGTTCGTCGAGTTGGTTAAGGGTTCGCTGAACACTTTCCTTAACGCCATGACCTATCCCGACAAAACCGTTTACCCCGTGGCAAGCCGCAACGCCAAAGACTTCCGCAACTTGCAGGACGTGTACCTTGACGCCGTGTTTAATCCGCGTATGCTCACCACGCCCGAAATCCTCATGCAGGAGGGCTGGCACTACGAAGTTGAAAATGCCGACGCGCCCTTGCAATACAGCGGCGTCGTTTACAACGAGATGAAGGGCGCATTGTCTTCGCCTGACGACATTTTAGGCGATAAGCTGTTGCGTGCTACGTTCCCACAGAATTGCTACGGCTACCAATCGGGCGGCGACCCCGAAGCCATTCCGAGCCTCACGCAGGAGAATTTTATCGCCTTCCACCAAAAATTTTATCACCCGTCGAACAGCTACATTTACCTTTACGGCGACGTGGACATTGCCGAGCAGACTGCGTATCTTGACCGAGAATATCTGAGCAAGTTCGACAGGATTGAGGTTGATTCGGCGATTGAGTTGCACCCCGCCTTTGCCGAAATGAAACGCGTTGACGAAGTTTATCCGATTGGCGAGGAGGAGTCCGCCGAGGCTAAGACTTTCCTTGCGCTGAACTTGGTTGTCGGCGACGCTTCCGATACACTTACGAATTTGGGCTTGGGCATTTTGAGCCATGCGCTGTTCAGCAGCCCCGCCGCGCCCGTCCGCAAGGCTCTGATTGATTCGCGCCTGGGCAAGGACGTTGACGTCGGGCTTGAGGACGATTTGCGCCAACCGACCTTTACGATCACGCTGAGCGGCTCCGAGACTGACCGCGTCGATAAATTTTATTCCCTGCTCAACGCCGAACTCCGCAAGCTCGTCGACGGCGGTATCGATAAGACACTCCTGCAGGCGTCGATTAACCTAATGGAATTTCGTTTGCGCGAGGCTGACTTCGGACTTGCGCCCAAAGGTTTGATTTACGGCTTGCGGCTGTTCAAAACGTGGCTTTACGGCGGCGACCCCAATGCTTATCTGCGCTACGAAGACGATTTGGCGGCAGTCAAGCGCGGGCTGAACGAGGGTTGGTTTGAGGGATTGGTGCAAAAATATTTCCTCGACAATCCGCACAAAGTCTTGATGACGCTCGCGCCCGATAAAAACTTCGCCAAGGAGCGCGACGCCGCTCAAGCCGCCAAGCTCGCCGAAGTCAAAGAGCACCTGTCACCCGCGCAGATTGAGGAGATTATCGCCAAGACCGCCGAGCTTAAACGGCGTCAACAAGCCCCCGATTCGCCCGAAGCCTTAAAGACGATACCAATCCTCAAGCGCGAAGATTTACGCAAAGAGGCGGAGCGTCTCCCGTTGCAGTTCCGCGACCTCGACGGCACGCGGATTTTCTTCAGCAACGTCGACACGCACGGAATCATTTATCTGACGTTTTACTTCGACGCGCTGAAAGTTCCGCAAGACAAATTGCCGCTCGCCTGCCTGCTGACCGAACTGCTCGGCAACATCGACACCAAACGCCACACCTACGAGGAGCTTGCCATACTCACCAATCTGAACGTCGGCGGCTTCGGCGTCAATCTCCGCGCAGATTCGGAAAAGGGTATGCCCAATTCCTTCGCGCCGCGCTGCAGGATTTACGTCAAGGCTCTCAAGTCCAAGCTCGCCGACATGACCGACATCCTCGCCGAAATTTTTAACGAAACCGTCTTCACGAACAAGAAACGCCTCCGCGAACTCATCGAACAGGAGCAAATCGGCTTTGAACTTAACCTGCAGAACATGGCTCCGACGATTATCTCCGCGCAACTCGCCTCGTATCAGACGCGCACGGGTGCTTACAACGCCGCCGGTTATCTGCCTTATAATAAGTTCCTCAAAGATTTGCTTGCCGACTTCGACGCCCGCTTTGATGATTTGGTCGACGACTTGTACGACGTGCTGGAGCGGCTTGTCAATCGCAACGGGCTGATTGTCAGCGTGACGGCTCCCGAAGATTTGTATAAGGAATTCCGCCCGCACCTGTCGGAGTTGCTTAAGAGTCTCACGGCGGCGGAGTTCAAGCCCGAACATTACTCCTATCCGCGCAAGCCGCGCAACGAGGGGCTGTATTCTCAAAGCCGCGTGCAATACGTCGGCAAGGGCGCGAACTTCATCGAGTTGGGGCACGAGTACACCGGCGCACTCAGCATTTTGGAGACGATTCTGCGCTACGAATACTTTTGGACGAAAATCCGCGTGCAGGGCGGAGCCTACGGAGCCTTTGCCAACTTCAATCGTGCGGGCAATTTGTTCTTCGGCTCGTATCGCGACCCCAACCTCGCCAAGACGCTTGAGACTTTAAACGGCACGGCGGACTTCCTTGCCAATTTCGACGTCAGCGACCGCGAAATGGACAAGTACATAATCGGCACGCTCAGCAAGATTGATAAGCCGTTGACGCCCGCGCTCAAGGGGCAAATCGCCGCCGAATTCAGCTTGAACAATATCACCTATGCCGACCGCCAAAAATCTCGCAACGAAATACTCACGGCGCGGCAGGAGGATATTCGCGCCTTAGCGAAATTGGTTGCCGACTGCATGAATCAAAATTATCTGTGCGTGTTCGGCAACGAGGAAATCCTCAAGGCGAACGCTCAGCTTTTCGGCGAGGTCAGGAACGCTTTGGAATAAAATTTTTGGAGGGCTTTACATGAAGAAGATACCATTCAAGGGCGCGTGCGTGGCGATAGTAACGCCGTTCGACGCGACGGGCGTAAATTTCGGCGAACTCGGACGCATGATTGACGACCAGATTAAGAATCACACTGACGCGATTTGCATAACGGGCACGACGGGCGAGGCGGCTACCATGAACGACGCCGAACACAAAGCCGCGATTAAATTCACCGTCGAACACGTGGCGGGGCGCGTTCCCGTCATAGCGGGCACCGGCTCCAACGATACCGCCTACGCCATTGAGCTTTCCCAATATGCGGAAAAAGTCGGCGTCGATGCCGTGCTCCTCGTCACGCCCTACTACAACAAGTGCACGCAAATCGGTCTTGCCGCGCACTACACCAAAATTGCCGACAGCATTAACACGCCCGTGATTCTCTACAACGTTCCCGGTCGGACGGGCGTCGACATCAAGCCCGAAACCTACGCCAAACTCAGCAAGCACCCGCGCATTGTCGCCGCCAAGGAGGCTAACGGCGATTTGACTTCGATTTTGCGGACGCGCAAGCTCTGCGGTGACGACTTGGCTATCTATTCGGGCAACGACGACCAAACCGTCCCGATTCTGTCTTTGGGCGGCAGCGGCGTTATCTCCGTCCTTTCCAACGTCGCGCCTTACGATACGCATATGATTTGCCAAAATTATTTCGACGGCAACGTTGCGGAGGCGTCGCGTATGCAAATCGATTACTGCGACCTTATCGACGCGCTCTTTTGCGAAGTGAATCCCATTCCCGTCAAGGTGGCGATGCGCCTGTTGGGTTGGAATGTCGGCGAATTGCGTATGCCGCTTTGCGAACCCGAACCCAAACATTTGGAGCAAATCAAAACCGCGCTTAAAGCTCACGGCTTGCTTAAGGAGGCGATTTGAATTGGCTAAGAAATTTTTCGTCGCGCTGATGATGTTGGCAAGTTTTCTTGTCACGTCGACGGCGTTGGCGGCATTCGAGGAAAATATCGAGGAGGACGTCGACCTTACGACCGTCAAGTCGATTGCCATTGCCTATCCCAACTACTACAAAGTCAGCGCGGAAGAGCCTGAAATTACCGAATTCACGCAAGACATTTACAGCGCGGGCAAATTGACTTCCAAGCTGGACATTATTTCCTACGAGGAGGTTGTCGCCGCCGTTCGCCGCGATACCGGCATTGATATGTTGTCGCTCAAGCCCGAAGAGGCGGAGAAACTTTTTCATCAGCATGTAGCCAAATACGCCGACTCCTACCTCGTCGCGACCGTCGCCAACAATTCCAACAAGCCCTGGATTTTCTACTACGTCTACAACGCCGCCGACGCCTCGCTCATGTATACCTACAGCGTGCAGAGCAAATTTATCGGCAAAAACGCCAAGGATTATCACAAAGCCGCCGAAGGTTTCTTTAAGCAATTCGCCGAAGCCACCGCGAAAACTTTGAGCAAGGAAGAGCGCAAGCAAATGGAGGAAAGGAAACGCTACGAGACCGGCGGCAAAAAGAAAATGAAGAAAGTCACCTACAAGACCGGCAAGTCCAAAGAGGATTTGGTTAAGAAAAAATAACGCGTTGCGCAAAAAAATATTCCCCGCCGAATTTTGACGGGGCAACTTTTAAAAAGTTGACAAACAGCGGTCGCGTCGTGACGTCAAGTATCGGAAACGTTATCGCCGCGACGGAACAAATATTCCCCGCCGAAAGTTGACGGGGGATTTTTTTTATCGTTGTTTATTCCTGCAGGAATTTCTTAAGCGACACGCCGTCCTTGGTTTTCCAACAACTGTTCCCGTCCGCAGGCATCGCCAAAACAAAAGTTGCGGCGGGGGAAGGCTTATCAAATTCCATATCTTCCTTTAAACGTCCGTCGACAATCTTCGCGGCATTACGAGCATTCTTCACGTTGAGGGAAAGTTCGCCGTCGACAATCGGAGAAATTTCACTGCCTGCCAAAACTCTGTAACCCGTCGCCGTGCGTTTCATCTGCGCGTTGATTGTCCTGCCGAGCTTTTTGACGCGGCGCGACAGATAAAAAATTTCCTCGTAAGATTTAACGGCGGGCGGCGGAGTTTTCGGCGGCGGTTCAAAAATCTTGTAACCGATTGCGCTCAGAATCAATTTGGCGCATTCGGCTTGGTCTTCAAGCCCGATTGCTCGTTCCTCCGTAATATTGCCCGGCGAAGGGTCGTTGACGTTTTTAACAGCGTAACGCGTCGCTTTTATCGCCATGTTGCAAAATTTATTTTCGAGCCAACTTATTTCCGTCGCACCGAATGAATTATCGGATGTCGTCAAAATAATTGCCTCTGTCCAATTTTTATCGGGATTGCGGTCGTGTTCATTAAGGCGGCTCAAAATGCCCTTGCCGTTTTTACGACTGCCCGCTTGCCCGATATAAATTGTTTGTTGAGAATCTTCCGCGCCGAGCAAAAAATAAACGCCGTCATACTCCAAGCCGTCAAGTTTGCTCTTAGATAAATCCCTGCGCGGAATTTTAAAGACAATGCTCGTTCGACCGTTGATTGTGCATTTGATTCGCCCGTCCGCCGTACCGTCAAGTAAAATCAGACTTATTGCCACCGCCCTTGCCATGCCGTCACCTCGAATCATTTCTTGCCGCCGAATTTCCTAAGCTCCAGCCACAGCGAACCCGCGATAAAAATCGACGAGTAGCAACCGCTGCAGAAGCCGACAATCAGCGCGAAGGCAAAATCCTTGGTCGTTTCGCCGCCGAAGAAGAACAGCGCAAACGTCGTAAAGAGGCACGTGAAGACGGTATACAGCGAACGCGTCAAGGTCTGGTAAATCGAACGGTTGACGAGCTGAACAACGTCGCCGCCGCGCCGGAAGTGCAGTTTCAGATTTTCGCGTATCCTGTCGAAGATAACAATCGTGTCGTTGATTGAGTAGCCGACGACCGTAAGCAACGCCGCCACGAACGACGAATCGACTTGCCGCTGTGTGAACGAGAAAAACGCCAATACAATCAAGATGTCGTGGACGAGAGCCGCCACCGCCGCGATACCGAATCGCCACTCGAAACGATACGCCACGTAGAGGATTATCAGCACCCACGAGACGACCAGCGCAAGTACCGCGTTGAGAATCAGCTCGCCGCCTATAACCGCGCCGACTTTTTCCTCGCGCAGGACGTCGTAGCCGCCTACCTTATCGCGAATCGCCGCCATGACCTCCTTGCGCTGAACCTCCTCCAAATCGGTCGTGCGAATCATCACGTCCGTTGAAGTCGCCACGTCCGAACTCGCGCCCGAAAGCTGAATCGTTGCACCGTCAAGTCCGAACGGTTTCAACGTTTCGCGAATCTGCGCAATCGCCACGGGTTGAGCAAATTTCAAATCCATAATCGTGCCGCCCGTGAAGTCAATCCCGAAGTTAAAGCCGCGTGTCACCATGGAGATTAAGCCGGGGACAATCACGAGCAGGGAAATGATAAACCAAACCTTGCCGCGCCCCGCAATGTCAAATTTCGGCATCACGACTTCACCTCCTTGGAAGCGTCGAACAGTACGAAGCCGTCCGCGCCGTAAGCCGAGGGGCTTTCCACGACCTTTGAGTTGACCAAAAGTTTAAGCATGAATTGCGTTAAGGTTATCGCCGTGAACATGCTGAGCAAAACGCCGAGTCCGAGTGTTATGGCGAAGCCGCGAATCGTGCCCGTGCCGAACAGGAACAGCACGCCCGCCGCGATTAGCGTCGTGATGTTCGAGTCGAAAATCGTCGTGAACGCCCGCTTAAAGCCCGCGTCCATTGCCAGCCGAATCGATTTGCCCAAACGGAATTCCTCCTTGAAGTGCTCAAAGATTAGGACGTTGGCGTCAACAGCCATGCCGATTGACAGGATTATCCCCGCCACGCCCGGCAACGTCAACGTCGCGTCCAAACCCTTCAGCGTACCCAACAACATCAGCGTGTACGCCATTAAACTTATATCCGCGATAAAGCCCGGCAGGCGGTAGAATAAAAGCATGAACACCAGCACCGCCGCGATACCGATAACGAATGCGAATTCCGATTTGTCTTTGGAGTCTTGCCCCAGCGAAGGTCCGACGGTGCGCGTTTCGATTATGTTGACTTTGACGGGCAACGCGCCGCTCCTAAGCAAGACTGCCAAACGTTGAGCCTCTTCCAAATCGCGTTGACCCGAAATTTCCGCCTTGCCGCCGAGGATAGGCTCGCGCACGACAGGATTGGTTAAAATTTCGCCGTCAAGCAGAATTGCGATTTGCCTGCCGACGTTTTCGAGCGTGGCGTCCGCAAATTTCTGCGTGCCCTCGTCGCTGAATTCCAGATTGACGACGCATTGACCGTTCTGCTGATTCATGGCGGCTTGCGCGTCTTTGAGGTCGGTGCCCGTCAGCAAAGTGTTGCCCGCCTCGTCCTTGAACTCAAGCATCGCCGTCTTGCCAATCGTCTCAATCGCCTTGTCGGGGTCTTTGATACCGGGCAATTCGATTATGACGCGGCGTTCGCCCTCGCGCTGGATTATCGGCTCCGTCAAGCCCAATTCGTTGACGCGCTTCTCCATTATCGAAACAACGCGTTGCATTGCGTCTTCGTCGACGAGCGCAAGCTCCGTGTCCTCCGCCTGAAGTACCACGTGCGTGCCGCCTTGCAAGTCCAACCCTTGGCGTATCGAGTGCGCCAGCGGGCGTATGAAAATCACAAACACTGCCACTATCGCCGCGAGGCAGATTATCAACTTGACTAAACTGTTTGTCCTCACAAAGTCTGCTCCCTTCAATTTTCATGTTCGCCCGTCAATATACTACAACGCCGTTTGAAAAGCAATTAGGGACTAGGGACTAGGGACTAGGGAGTAGAAAAATCCTAATCCCTAAGTATTAAAATTTGTCCGCCGACTTGAAAGACATTGCCAAAAATCTTACGCCGCGCCCGCGTTTGCAATTCGCAAGATTTATGCTATCATACGCGCAGATAACCGATTCGGAGGTTGCGGTAAATTTACTTCAAAGTTTTAGGAGGTTAGTTAAATGATTAACGGCAAGCCCCACATTGTAATCGTAGGAGGCGGCTTCGGCGGCATAAAAATCGGTCAGCTGTTCGCCAAGGAAAACGTCGAAGTTACGCTAATCGACCGCCATAATTTCCATTTGTTCCAACCTCTGCTCTATCAAGTGTCGACCTCGGTTCTGGAGACGGGCGAAATCGCCTACCCGATTCGTTCCTTCTTCCGCGACAATAAAAACGTCAACCTCTACATGGCGAAGGCTCAGGGCATCGACCAGGAGCGCGACGTTGTCATTACCAATCACGGCGAAATTCACTACGATTATCTTATCCTCGCGGCGGGCGCGACCACCAACTTTTTCGGCATGAAGAACGTTGAGAAATACTCTTTCGGCATGAAGACACTCCAAGAGGCTGTGCACATTCGCAACCACGTTATCCACGAATTTGAACGCGCCGAAAAGCCCTATCGCACGCCCGAAGACCGCCGGAAACGCATGACGTTCGTTATCGTGGGCGGCGGACCGACGGGCGTCGAGGAGGCGGGTGCCATTGCCGAGCTTATCGCCATTCAAAAAAAGGAATTCCACCTGCTCGACTTCAACGACGTAAGCATAAAATTGATTGAGGCGACGCCGCGCTTACTCCCCATGCTGCCCGAAGATTTACAACAACATACCGTCAAGGTGCTGGAGAAAAAAGGCGTCGAGGTCATGCTGAACACGCAGGTCGTCGATTATGACGGCGATGTCTTGACGCTCAAAAACGGCGTGAAAATCCCGACGACCACGGTTATTTGGGCGGCGGGCGTGCGTGCCGTCGACATGATGAAAAATTGCGGCGGCGAATGTGCTCGCGACGGACGCATTTGGATTGAGGAGGATTTGATGGTTCGCGGAGCCGTTCACAAGAACGTTTTCGCTATCGGCGACTGCGCGGCGTTCATGCACGGCGATATGAAACGCCCGCTCCCGACCGTTGCGCCCGTTGCCACTCAGCAAGCTAAGATTGCGCATAAAAATATCATGAAGCTGATTCGCGGCGAAACCAAACTTGAGAAGTTCGTCTACAAGGATTTGGGCGCAATGGCGACTATCGGACGCGGCGAGGCAGTCGTCGGCAAACCGAAGATGACGGGCTTTCTTGCGTGGAGCGCGTGGATGGTCGTTCACCTCATGCGGCTCGCGGGCTTTTATACGAACATGACTGTCGCGTTCAAATGGGCGTTGAATTTCCTTACCAGCGCACGCCTCGGACGAATCGTCACGAACATAAGCCTTGACCCGAATAAATGATAATTTGCAAACGAAAACCGCCCTTCGATTGAGGGGCGGCGTTTTTTATTCCAAGTTCAAATATTTGTCCAACCAGGCGGCAACAGCCTCGCCGATAATGCGCTTACCGTCAGCGTCGGGGTGCAAGCCGTCAACGGACAGATTTTCTATCAAGTTGCCCGCCTCGTCCGTCAAGTCCGCGTTCACGTCAATGAAGTTTTCCTGCGTCCGTATCCAATCGCAAATGAAGTGCTGATGATCCTGCCAATCGGCGGGCGGCGCGTCCACGAATTGAATTTTTTCAATCTGCGCGGGGTTGAGCGGCGTCGGCGTCAGGAAAACGGGCGTTATCCCGTTGCGCTCGCACTTGGCTTTGACGGCTTGCAGATTCTCCACGGACTCCCAGCCCATTATGTTGCCGCGATAATCGTTGACGCCCGCCATTATGAATAAGACTTCGGGGCGGAACGGCAAAACGTCGCTGTCGAAACGCGCAAGAATCTCAGCCGTGGTATCGCCGCTCCTGCCGAGATTTTTAACGGGAATGGCGCAATACGTCTCCCAATTATAAACGACGGTCGAGGGCGGAGCCGATATGGAGCCGCCGCCGTGCGTTATGCTGTCGCCGAGGGCGCAGAATCTTATCTTATGCTTGACCTCGAAGCTGTTCGATTCTTCTTGAACCGACCAATCGCTCAGC
The DNA here is from genome assembly GCA_937877545.1 of uncultured Selenomonadales bacterium. Lineage (GTDB taxonomy): Bacteria > Bacillota > Negativicutes > Selenomonadales > Selenomonadaceae > Quinella. The sequence continues at coordinate 70,463 of CALFJE010000063.1, forward strand.
GGCTGATTGTCCGCCGTCATTGCCCGCACGCGCCAAAAATATTCGCCCTCCTCAATCACGGGCACTTTATCGTATAAGTCAAAATTATCCTCTTGCGCCTGCGAAGCCGTGAAATATCGACGGATTATCTTGCCGTCCTTTATGAGTTCAATTTCGTAATGATCCGCACCGCTCGTCGGTATCCACGAATACACGGGATAAATCGGCGGGTAAGCCATTTTGTCGAATTCGGTCGTCGTGCGCGGGCTGGGCGGGTTTATGTCGATGTTGCGTATCGGTATCCGATTTTCCAGCGTCGCGCCCTCCAGCGATACCGCGTTGACTTGAAATTTCGTGTGCACGTCGTCTACCGGGATTTCTATACCGTTCGTGAATGCGAACAGTGACACGCCGTCGATAAAAATTTCGTATTTAACCGCGTTGGGTACGATGTCCCAATGCAGGCGCAGGATATTTTCCTCGCGGGGCAAGATTTCCTCGTAAGGTTGCGCGGGCGGCTCCGATACGTCCTCGAAATTGTACAGCTGATTTATCGGCGCGGCTTGAGCGTTTTTATCCTGCGTCAGATGATTGCGCGGCGCGTGAATATCCTCCTCGGTGGCGTGCCCGCCAAAATCAATGAAGCCCAGATTGGAAAAGCACAGCGCGACGGCAAGAATCATCGGCAATACCCTCAGCATTGCAATTCCTCCCAACGCGTATAGAGTTCGTCTATCTCGGCGAGTTTTGCTTCGTGCGCCGCCGCCAGCTCCGTCAAGTGTTCGGGGGCGACCGCGCCGTTTATCTCGTGCTCCAACATTTTTAACTCCATCTCCGCCATTTTTATTTGCGCCTCGACTTTTTCCACGGCTTGAGCGTTTACCTTGAGCGATTTTGTTTTCGGGGGCGTCCGCGCAGGTTGAGCCGCCGACTTCGCCGCCTTTTCATTCCTAATCCCTAATTCCTGATTCCTAATTCCTAATTCTAGGATTCGCGTCGTGACCTTGTCAAGCAGATAGCGGTCGTGCGTCACGATTAGGATTGTGCCGTCGAAGGCTTGAAGTGCCGCCTCTATCGCCTCCCGCGCCGGCAAGTCCAGATGATTGGTCGGCTCGTCGAGGATTAGGAAGTTCGCGCCCGTCAGGATTAGTTTGGTCAGCGCGACGCGTGTTTTTTCCCCGCCCGATAAAGCTGCTATCGGTTTTTCGACGACCTCCGCGAATAAGTTCAACCTTGCCAGCTCCGAGCGCGATTGCCCGTCCGTCAAGCCGAATTCGTAATTAAGCTCCTCCAACGGCGTGCGATTGTCGTTAAGTTCCTCGTGCCCTTGCGACAGGTAGCCGATTTTGACGCGGTTGCCGATTTTAATTTCGCCCGAATCGGCTTTAAGCTCCCCGACGATAATTTTCAGCAGCGTGGATTTGCCGACGCCGTTGCGCCCGATTAAGCCGACTTTCTCGCCCTTAAACAGCTCCGCGCCGAAATTTTTGATAATGCCCTTGAAGTTGACGCCCTCCAAAATCAGCACGCGATTGGCGGACTCGGCGGCGTCGCCCAGATTTATGGCGGCGGTCTCCGCAGACGGCGGCTTTTCGAGGCGTTCCATGCGGTCGAGCATGATTTGACGACTGCGGGCGCGTTTAGCCGTGGACGCCCGAACTTTATTGCGCCGCACGAAGTCCTCCAGCTTGGCGATTTCCTCCTGTTGCTTTTCGTAGGCTTTAAGCTCGGCGGCGTGCCGTTCCTGCTTGAGCCGTATAAATTTTTCGTAATTGCCGGGGTAGAGCGTCGCCCGCCCGTTTTCCATGTCCAGTATTTTGGCTACGCAATTCTGCAGAAAATGCCGGTCGTGCGTCACCGCGATAACCGTCCCGCGATAATTTTTTACAAATTCCTCCAAAAATTCTATCGAGTAAATGTCCAGATGATTCGTCGGCTCGTCCAAAATCAATATGCGCGGCTCGTTGAGCAGTGCCTTTGCCAGCGATATTTTTGCCGATTCGCCGCCGCTGAAGTGATTCGGATTTTTAGCCGCCTCCGCCTCCGTGAAGCCCAATCCGAATAAGATTTTCCGCGCCATGAATTTTTCCGTGCCTCGGAGCGTCAGCATTTCGTCGAGGAGCGTTGCCGCCGTGAATTTGGGCGTCTGCTCAACGAAACCGACGTCCTCCGCCCGCAAGCCGCCGATTGTCCCCGACTCGAACGGTTCCGCGCCCGTCATTATCTTAATCAGCGTCGATTTGCCCGCGCCGTTTTTCCCGACGATGCCGATTTTCTCCCCGTCGCCGACCTTAAACGTCACGTCGCGGAAGATAAGCCGTTCGCCGTAGTACTTCGTTAATTTTTCGACTTGTATCATTGCCTCGCCTCAAAGTTTATTTATCTGCCGAGGGCTTCATAGCAGAGCTTACGGTTGCCCTTTGCTTTTACTTCATTGGGATTTATCGCAAGAGCCCTGTCAAAGTCTTGAATTGCCCGCTGATATTGCCCCGTCAAGTAATAGGCGTAGCCGCGATTGTTATAAGCCCCGGTGTATTTCGGATTGATTTGAATCGCTCTGTTGAAATCGGCAATGGCTAATTCGTATTGCCCCAACTTGCCGTAAGCCACTCCGCGAGCATCGTATGCCACCGAATTATTCGGATCAAGCTGAAGTGCCTTGTTGAAGTACTGCATGGCTCGTTCGTGTTGTCCCAAATTATCATAAGCATTTCCGAGGTCGATATAAGCCCGACCGAAATTTGGTTTGAGCGCGACGACCTTGTCAAAGTCTTGAATTGCCCGCTGATATTGCCCCGTCAAGTAATAGGTGTAGCCGCGATTGTTGTAGGCGTTTACATGATTCGGGTTGATTTGAATCGCCCTGCTGTAATCTTGAAGAGCCCGCTCATATTGCTTCAACTGCTGATAAGCAAGCCCGCGGTTGCTGTACGCCAAACCGTAATTTGGATTGATTTGAATCGCTCTGTCGAAATTTTGAATGGCGAGCTCGTATTGCTTTTGGTCGAAATAAACCGTGCCGCGCCCGTTACAGGCAATCGCATTGTTCGGATTTAATTCGACAGCCGCGTTGTAAAGCTGAAGCGCACCGAATTTGTCGCCCTTATCGTTGAGCTTGTTTGCCTCGTCGACCTTTTGATTGGAAAGGAAGATTTTATCCTGCGCGGTGAATTCTTGAATGATTTGCTCTCTGTCTTGCTGATTGCTTGCAAGCCGGCGTTTCAGTTCGGCTATTTCACGTTTCTGCTCCTCATAAGCCTTGCGCAGAGATTCATTTTCCGAGACCTGATTTGATTTTTCCTGCGAATCCTTATTGAGCCAGCGAGTGATGTCCGAATCGTCGATTTGCGCCTTAATCGTGACGCGAATCAAAACACCTTCGAGATTATCAACTTCCTTAAGCGGATAAAAATGCGGCTCCTCCACCAATTTGAGGATATTGGCGGTCATCGTTTCGATAACGTCTTCTTCGAGCTTGAGATTCTTCATGCGCGAGTAAGTCTTGACGTAAACGCCCGCCTGTTCGCAAGCGTAGCGCATGGCGTCGGCTTTGGCGCGTTCTTTGGCGACGCCCAAATTTTCGCCTTCACTCATGACGTAAGTGCCCTCGGCGGTGTAAATTTCGGCGTGCGTCACGGCGGCGATAAACATAAGCGCGACGCCCAAAAGCACCGAAATTCCTCGTCGAAAGATTTTATTTCCGTTCACTGCCATTCCTCCTGAAAACGCCAAGGTCAACCGAGTGCCTTAGCTCTTGCCAAATCCGCTTGCGCCTGTGAATAATTTCCGAGCCGCTGATAAGCCAGCCCGCGATTGTTGTACGCTGCAGAGTAATTCGGCTTGAGCTCAATAACTTTATTGTAGTCGGCAATCGCCTGCTGATACTGATTCAAGCAAAAATACGCGTTGGCGCGATTGTAATATGTGTCCGCGTCGGTCGGATTAAGCGCAATCGCCGCGCCGTAGCTTTCAATCGCCTGCCCGTATTGATTCATGGCTTGATAGGCATTGCCGCGATTGTAGTGCGCCTGATAAAGTTGCGGATTGAGTGCCGTTGCCCTGTCGAATTCAAAAATAGCCTGAACGTATTGCTTCTGATTGTAGTAAACGGTGCCGCGCCCCAAGTAGGCAAGGGCGTTGTCGGGATTGAGCTTAGCCGCGTCGTTGAAAAGGTCGATGGCGTTCACGTATTCGCGGCGATTGTAAAAATCCCACGCCTCGGCGACCTTTTGATTCGACATAAAAGCCTTGTCCTCGGCGGCGAAGGCTATAGCGATTTGCTTTTTGTCCTGCGGCGTTTGATTATCGGCAAGTTTCTTTTGAAGCTCCGCGATTTGGCGTTCCTGCTCCTCGTTAGCCTTGCGAAGAGCCTCCATTTGAGAGATAAGTTCCGATTTTTCCTGAGAATCCTTGTTGAACCACTGCGAAACGTCCTCGCTGTCGATGTTGGCTTTGACTGTGGCGCGTATGCGGGTGATGTTGTTATCGGCGTGTTCGCGCCGGTATTGCACGTCGACGACCTTGAGGATGTTTGTCGTCATGATGACAATTTCGTCCTTGGTGACCTGCGAATTGAGAACTTCGGTGCGGCTCTCGACGTAGACGCCGGCTTTTTCGCAAGCGTCGCGTTCGGCTCGTTGCAAGGCGCGTTGCTGAGCCACGTCGAACGTCTCAAAATCGCTCATAAGATATTCGCCGACGCCCTCGTAAGTTCTGATTTCGGCATTGGCGGTCGGCAAGTTGAAAAGTATCGCTATCAGCAACGGAACCAGCGTTCGGATTGAAATTTTCTTCCAAAGCATGACGTTTCCTCCCCTAAAATTTTTAAATCGATTATAACACAGCGGCTTGAAATGAGAAATGCCCGTCGTGATAAGATTTGGCAGCGGACGTTTGGCAAGGCTTTGCGGCGTTTGCTATAATCGCGTCGGTGATGAACATGAAAAAATTTTTGACGGCAGTCTTAACGGCGGCAATGATGTTGTTGACACCCGCGCAGGTTTGGGCGGCGGACGCGTGGGCAGTGGCGGCGGAGGCTCTGGGCGTGTTGGCGGCGTATCAGTCGACGCTCCGCGAAATTTTGGCTTTGGGCAACAACGCCGGCGCACAAATGGCGGCTCGCAAGCAGGACATTGATAAAAACGGCGTCGATAAAAATCCTCGCGACGTGGAGCTTGTCGATTCGATTATGACGCGGCTGGTAAACGGCGGGCAATACGAGTTGCGCGTTAATTCCTTGCCGTTCGTGTGGAGCGTCAACGACAATGAAAAATTTAACGCGGCGTGCTATCCGATGAATTATATCAGCGTGAATCGCGGGCTGATTCGCAACCTGGGCGGCGACGAAAATCAAATCGCGGCGGTGTTGGCTCACGAGATGACGCACGGCATTGAGCAACACTCCGCCAAAAGCTACGCGCAAGCCGTCGCTCAACAGCTCGGCGCAATGGTGCTCGGTATGAACGTCGACAACGGCAGGAACGTCGATTGGGGCAAGTTCGCGGGCATGGTCGATTATTCTATCGCGAAGAATATCAACGTGCCGGCTGAATACGCGGCGGACGAGGGCGGCTTTTACCTCATGACGAGCGCGGGCTTTAACCCCGGCGGCGGCGCGGCTGCCATGAATCGCCTCGGCTACTATGTGCGCTACGAGACCCGCGACGTTTGGGAATTCGACGCGCACGACAAGCCCGACGAGCAAACTTTGAGCGACCACCCCGACACCGATAAGCGCGAAGCTAAGATGGCGGAGCTTATGACGGCTTACGGCGGCGGGCACGTCACGGTTGCCAAAGACGGGCGGGCTTACAAGGTTTTGGTCGACGGCGCGGAGCTTTTCTATTCGGTCAACACGGGCGACAATCCCACGAGCGCGGCGGTCAACGCCTACTGTTTCGCGGGCGGCTTGAGCAAGGCCTTTCACGATTACGACAACGCGGCGGCGTGGAATTTTCGGCAGGGCGTCACCAATCAGACGGATTTTTTAACGGACGAGCCGGCTTATCGGGAGTTGCGGAGTTTGGCGAGCATGTACAACCTCGGCGAAAAGATTCAAGCGGCGGTGACCATGGCTTATCGCAACGAATCACCCGCTACTCGGAAAAAAATTCGGGACGACGACGCGGCTCGCGAAAAATTTTGGGCTAAGGTGAAGTCTGAGGCGGATTCGGCAAAGGCTAAGGCGGCGACGCTGTTGCGCGTCAATGCCGACATTTACAACGACCACGGGCAGGGCGAACTTGCGCTTAAACAGATTGCGCGTGCCCTCAACGCGAAGAATCAAGACGACGTGGCGGAGTGTTTGGGCATACGCGGGCGGGCTAAGGCTATCGTCGGCGATTACGACGGTGCGCTTGCCGACGCGGACGCCGCGATTGATAAGGACGCGACCAACCTTTACAACTTCCTCAATCGGGCGGACGTGCGTCACATGCGCGGCGAGTTGGAGCTTGCGTTGGCGGACATTGAACGCGCCTTGAAGATTGACGCCGATAATCCCATTGCTTACAAGTTGCGCGGCGACATCTTCGACGAGCAAAGCGATTCCGCGCAGGCTTTAACGGCTTACCGCAAGTGCTACGAGCTGTCGCAGAAAAAACCCGAATCGATACCGCTGACGTATCTGGAGCAGATTGACGCCAAGGCGGCGGAGAAAGTCCGCAAAGCGGAGGCGAAAGCTAAGGAGGAGGCGGCTTAACCCCCCTTTGCCAAAGCGTGGTTTCGCGGAAAAATATTTTTAAACTACTTTCTTTCAGTGGCGAAAG
>CALFJE010000064.1 GCA_937877545.1 uncultured Selenomonadales bacterium
CGATTATCGAGCTGATGTTGTTGGCGGCGACGATATTTTTCTTCCGCAAAGCCCGTGCCGAGGCGTCGGAGGGCGTGGCTAAGGATTTGCGCTTCAAGCGGAACGTGTTCGCGGGACTGAGCGTGGCGTTGGCAATCGTTGCGACCTGCCTCCTAATCCCTAATCCCTACTTGCAATTTAAATCGCGCTGTGATAAACTTCGACAGCTTGACAAAAAATTTCAGGGAGGTGTTTGACTTGCCGAACATTAAATCATCGATTAAGAGCATGAAGGTCGACGCGAAACGCCGCGCCCGCAATATCTTCGAGAAAACGCGCATGAAGAAGGCACAAAAGCAAGTGTTGGCAGCGATAGCGGCGGGCGACGCGGCTGAGGCGCAAAGACTTTTGCCGGCGGCGCACAAAGCCATTGACCAGGCGGCGGCGAACAATACGATTCACAAGAACGCGGCGGCACGCAAAAAATCCAAGCTCACGCTGAAAGTCAACGCGGCTACGGCTTAACAAACTCCGAGGGTTCGTCGAGGGACGGGCTCTATTTTTTTATCGCGGGAGGAAACATCATGGCAAGCATTCACATAGCGGCTGAGGTCGGCGAGGTTGCCGAGAGCGTCTTGTTGCCCGGCGACCCCGTTCGCGCCAAAATCATCGCCGAAAACTTTTTGGAGGACGTTCACCAATACACGGCTATCAGAAATATTTTCGGCTTTACGGGCAAGTACAAGGGCGAGCGCGTTTCTGTGCAGGGGACGGGCATGGGCATTCCGTCGATTTCTATTTACTTGCACGAGCTGATTCACGTCTACGGCGCAAAGAAACTTATCCGCGTTGGGACGTGCGGCGGCATGAACGAGGATATTCGGGTTCGCGACGTGGTTATCGCTCAAGGTGCCTCGACCGATTCGTCGATTGTTCATCAAGTTTTCGGCGGCGCGGTTAATTTTTCTCTGCTTGCGGACTTTGAACTGTTGAGCAAAGCTGTTGACGCCGCGAGGACTTTGAATTTGCCCGTCAAGGTCGGCAACATCATCAGCACCGATTTGTTCTATAACGACTACGACGACCCGCACGGCACTTTCGGCGCCGGCAAGAATACTTTCAACGACAAGCTCCGCCGCCACGGGATTTTAGCCGTCGAAATGGAATGTGCGGCATTGTACCTGCAAGCCGCCGCCGCGCAGGTTCAAGCCTTGACGATTTGCACCGTCAGCGACGATTTGTTGAGGAAAGAATTTTGCACGCCCGAAGAACGCCAATCCTCTTTCAACGACATGATTAAAATCGCGCTGGAAACCGTGATTCAATGAGCAAAAATTTGATTATGGGCGTGGCGAAGGGCTACGGCTGGGCAACAAAACTGTTTATAAAAATCTAAACAAAGTTGCATAAATATGAGCAAG
>CALFJE010000065.1 GCA_937877545.1 uncultured Selenomonadales bacterium
GGCACCGGCAACGATTATATCTTCGGCACCACGAGCAATTACGGCGTCGTCTACCAATACGCTCAGGGCGACGGCTACGACTCAATCGCAAACTTCAAGGCGGCGGATACCGTCTCAATCGCAGGCTCCGTGCAGTACGCCCGCATCACAATCGGCACGGCTGTAATGGTCAGCATGACAAGCGGCGGCGCAATGACCCTCGACGGCGCGGCAAGCCTCGACGCAATTAACATTACGGGCGGCGTCGAAACGGTTCTGCCCTATATCGTCAACTACAACACCAACAGCCTCGTCAGCGGCACCGCCAACAGCGAAAGCATTCGCAACTACGCGGGCGGCGTCACCATTCGCGGCTACAGCGGCGACGATTACATTCAAAGCAACGTAAGCTCCAATTCCACGATCAATAACGGCTTCGGCTACGTCACCATTGACGGCGGCAACGGCAACGATACCGTTTGGAGCAACGACCCCAACGTTTCAATCTTCGGCGGGGCGGGCAATGACTCTATCGTTAACCGTTGGTCGTCGAATGTAACTGTCCTCGGCGGCACCGGCAACGATACTATCCTCAGCATGGGCGGCACCGTTCGCGGCGGTTACGGCAACGACGTTATCAGCTTGGGCGGAGCAAACGTCATTCAATTTGTGAGCGGTGAAGGCTTCGACACAATTCAAAACTTCAACGACTCAAGCCGCATTTCACTGCCCGCCGGTGTCTACTATACCAAGGAGACCGTCGGCAACGATGTCATTATCGCTTTGGCGAACGACGGCGGCGCAATGACCCTCGACGGCGCGGCTAGCCTTTCAAGCGTCAGCGTGACGGGCGGCACCCAAACCGTACTCTCCTCCGTTGTCGACAACTACACCAAGAACACTTTAATCAGCGGCACGAGTAACGCCGATACAATTCGCAACCACGCGGGCGGCGTCACCATTCGCGGCTGGTCGGGTGACGATTACATTCAAAGCAATATCGGCTCCGCTTACACAATCAACGGCTCCTACGGCTATGTGACGATTGACGGCGGCAACGGCAACGATACCGTTTGGAGCAACGACCCGAACGTCTCAATCTTCGGCGGCTACGGCAACGATTCCATTTACAACAGCTGGACGTCCGCCGTGACCGTCGACGGCGGCACAGGCGATGATTTCATTTACTCGGAGGGCGGCACTGTAAACGGCGGCAAAGGCAACGACCGAATCAGCTTGGGCGGCGGCAATGTTATTCAGTTCGAGGCGGGCGACGGCAACGATACTGTCTACAACTTCGACGAAAACAGCCGAATCTCCATGCCGAGTTCCGCCGAATACACACGCGCCACCGTCGGCAATAACGTCGTTATCAACGTGACGGGCGGCGGCTCAATTACCCTCGTTGACGCCAAAGATAACGTCATCAACATAAGCCCCGACTCCTCAGGCATAGCCAACTACAGCGACAATACCACGTTCAGCGGCACTTCGGCGGGCGAAAGGATTCACAACTACGGCGACTCCGTGACCGTCAACGCGTGGGGCGGAAACGATACCATTTTCAACACCCTCGGCGACGATACCTCAATCAACGCCGGCGCGGGCAACGATTCGATTTACGGCAACAACAATCGCGTGACAATCACGGCGGGTTCGGGCAACGATACAATCGTCGGCAACCATTACAGCTCCCGCATTTCGGGCGACGCCGATAACGACCTTATCAGCATTACGACCTACTCCTACAACACGATAGACGGCGGGGCGGGCAACGATACGATTATCGCGGGCGGCAACTATCATTCCGTCAACGGCGGCGCGGGCAATGACAGAATCAGCCTCAGCGGCGACCGCTTGACAGTGACGGGCGGCACCGGCAACGATACGATTTTTGGCGACACCGAAACCGCTCACCTTTACCGCTACGAAAACGGCGACGGCAACGACGTGATTTATAATTGGGGCAGCAAAGATTCAATCACGATAACGGGCGCGACCTGGTCAAGCGTAACCAACGGCGACGACGTAGTTATCAACGTGACGGGCAGCGGCACAATTTCATTGGTCGGCGCGAAGGGCAAAGTTGCAGAGCCTGCCGTCAGCCCCCAAGACGTTATCAAGCGGCTCATGCGTTCCCTCGACACCACAACCTATTCGGGCGTTGCCGCGCTCAATCAAGCGGTAAGCGTCGCGTCGGGCGGCTACTTCCGTAACGCTCAGGCGGCTATCGACCAAATGGTTGCCGATTGCGCCGCCGCAAGCTCCGCCTCCGACTTCCTTAAAATTTACTGCGACATCGACCTTGACAACGACGACACGGGAGCTATCAGCGGCTACGACGCGGGCGGCTC
>CALFJE010000066.1 GCA_937877545.1 uncultured Selenomonadales bacterium
ACTGGCGCGGCTTGGTTGGCGGGCGGCACCACTGCCACGCTCAGGAGTGCAATCACCTTGCCCGGCTGGAAGCGGACGACCAACTCCAAGACGAACGCAATCACCTTTACCAAGCAGGCAACCGCCAAAGCCGCAAGCGGCAGTACAGTCCTCGCCACGGTTACGGGTCTCAAGAAGGGCATGACCGCCGAAGCCGACGCCACCGTTAAAGGCATTACCGTAAGCGGCAGCACCATTACGCTCGACAATCGCGTCCTTCCCACTACGGGCACCGTCAAGAAGACGCAGGTCAAGCTCAACAACGGCAAAGACCAAACTTATACGCTCGGTATCGACACGACAGGCTCCTATCCTGTTGCCCAAACGGGCGAAAGCGTCTCGAACAACGTCTGGAGCGTCAGCGGCACCAACGTTTACTATAAGCCCAGCACCAACGCCACGTGGGAACTCGACAAGACAACCGACGGCACAGTCAAGAATACGCTCACTCTCCAAAGCAAGGAAACCACGACCAGCGGCGTCACAATCAGCGGGCTTAAGAAGGGGCTCAAGCTCAACGCCGACGGCGGCATTGACGGCATAAGCCTCGACGGTACGACAATCACGCTCGACAGCCGCGTCCTGGGCACCGGCAACGTAAGCGTATCGGGAGGCTACACGCTCGAACTTGCAAGCACGGGCAATTATGCGGTTCCTGCCTCCACGGTTACGGGCGTTTGGAGCGTCAGCAACTCGAAGGCTGTCCTCAAAGAGGTCACCTCGGCGGGCTGGACAGTCAAAGACGGCAAGGTCGTCTACACCAAAGCGGCGACCAGCTCTGCCAAGGCGACAATCGACGGGCTTAAGAGCGGTTTCAAGGCTGTGAACGGCAAGATTGACGGCATTAACGACACCGGCATTTACGATGCGACCGGCAAGATAAATTCCGGCAGCACAATCGCTTTGTCGGGCACCATCCTCGATAGCAAGACCGTCAAGATTTCGGGTTCCTCAAATCTCACGCTCAAGCTTGCCGAAGCTGATAAAACCGAACTTGCCTCCACAGCCAACGGCGGCACCACCTGGACGGTCAGCGGCACCACTGCCATCCTCAAGAAGGCAAACACTGCGGGCTACACCGTTGACGCCGAAGGCAAGGCGACCGATAACAGCGGCAAGACGCTCACCTACAACAACGGCACGACGGCAGGCTCGACGACGGTCTTGAGTATCACGGGGCTGAAGAAGGGCATCAAGGCTAGCAACGGCGAAATCGCGGGCATAACGTATAAGGCAGCTGAATCTCCTGCCACGGGCGGCACCTTCACGCTCGACAGCCGCGCACTGGGCACCACCGACGCCAAACTCACTACGGCTACAGGTGTCACGGACGATTATGCGCTTGCGCTCCAGACCGACGCCTCCAAAGACTATGCCGTTGTCGACTCCGCGCAGGGTGTCAAGTTCACTGTCGAAAACAGCGGTATCATTACGGTCAGCAACGGCTACACCCCCGTCGGCTATTCGCTCAGCGGCACCGATACGATTAAATACAACAAGACGGCTTCGACCTCCTCAACCGCCGCGAACTTCGCGACGCTCAGCGGGCTTAAGAGCGGGCTTAAGGCTAACGCCAACGGTCAAATCGCGGGCATAACCTACACAGAGGTCACGGAAGGCGACAACACGACGGGCACCTTCACGCTCAGCAAAGACGTCCTCGGCACCGATACCGTTACCCTCACCGATAAGGACAGCGACGCCAATACCACTTACAAGCTCGCGCTTGACGGAATCACTTCACCGCAAGCCGCAACCACAGGTTGGGCGGTAAATGGCAACGCGGCAGTCTTGACAATCACCTCGGAGGGCGGCTACACCTTGGGCGACAGCGATACCAAAGTCGTTTACACGCCGAAGGGCACCTCCAAAGTCGTCGTGGGCGGACTCAGCACAATAAACGGTCTCTCGGAGAACTTGGCGACAAAGACAATCAGGGTAAGCGACAGTGCGCTCAGCGGTCTTACAGAGGGCAAAAAGGTCACCGTCTCGGACGGCTACACTTTGCAACTTGAAACACCTCCTGCTTCGACGGCATGGGTTGTCAGCGGCAATACCGCAAGCTACGTCCAAACGGCGGCGGCTAACAAATTCCTCTGCGACGGCAACACGATAACCAAAGTCGGCAACAACGGCGGCAGTCAAGTCCTGGCGACAATCAGCGGCTTGCCCGACAACTTCGACGCCAACAACAATGCAACGGTTGCGAACGGCGTTATCACGCTCAAAGACGCGGCGTTTGCAAATAACACCTCGGACATCACGCTTACGGGTTCGGGCTACACGCTGGCTATCGCTTCGGACGCCACGCATGGCAATAAGCAAGCCGCTTTGACGGACGCCGCATGGTCTGTTGCCGAAGAGACCGTAACCAAGAATAAAGTCAAGGTCACGACGGCGACGGCAACCCTGTCGAAGGGCACGCCTTCCTACTACAAGCCCTCGGCGGACGGCAAGACTTTGACGTATCAGCCCTTCGCGACAAGCGGCACAGCCACCGCCAAAATCACGGGTCTCAAGGCGGGCATTAAGGCTTCGGCTGTCGACACGGCTACGAATAGCACCACCAATATAATCACGCTAACCAAAGACATGCTCGGCGACAGCAACGTATCGTTGACGGGCGCGGGCTACAAACTTGCCCTTGCCGCAGACGTTCTCAACAAGGACAATGCCGGCACCGAGGAAGTTTGGACGCTCAAGGGCACCACGTTGACGATAAACAGCACGCCCGACACCTACTACACGATTAACGACAAGGGCACCGCAATCACCACGACGGTCGGCACTGCGACTAAGCTCGCGACAATAACCGGTTTGGCTAAGGATTTGACGCTCAACTCTTCGGGCACGCTTGACGGCGTCACGATTGACGAGACGAACAAGACGATTAAGCTGTCGCAAGCCGTACTTGGCACGGGCAAGACCACGCTCACGGCGAACGGCTATACTCTTGTCATGGGCAACGACGTAGCCGAGCCGAGGACGGAAGACTACACGTGGAGCATAAAGGGCACTACGGCGACGCTCACCGCCAACGTATCGGACGGCTACACGCTTACCAACACGTCTAAGGAAAAATCTATCGCCTACACCGCCGAGACTAAGCCCGTTGCGGCGACAATCACGGGACTCAAGAGCGGACTCACGGCGGCGGACGGCTCAATCGAGGGCATCGAATTCGACGGCGAAACCATTACGGTTTCCGAGGACGTCTTGGGCACGGGCACGCTCACGCTCACCAATAAGGGCACGGAGCAATTCAAGCTTGCGCTCGACGCCACGGTAGCCGACGACACCGACGCCGACATCATTAACGGCGAGGACGTTTGGGACTACGACGCCAAGACCTTCAAGGCGACCTACAAGCACGTCACGCCCGCGCACTACAAGCTCAGCGGCAACACAATCACTTACGTTGCGCAATCGGCGGGCACGGGCATTGCCACGCTTACGGGCGTCAGCCAATTCGCTGATGAGATGTTTGACGAGACCGACAAGACCGTCACGATTTTTGCCAACGACGTGCGCGGCTCCGACATCAGCATAAGCGGCGACGGCTACAGCCTGGAACTCGACCCGCAAGTCAGCAACCCCGTTGTCTCCGAGGCGACGTGGACGCAGAAGAGCAACACGATAACTTTGGCGGGCAAGCGCGAGGCGGGCTACTCTCAGACGAGCGACACGCTTATCAAGTACAGCACGGCGGACACCAAGGAAAACTTTGCGTCGATAGTTGGCGCGACGGGCACCTTTGAGAAGAGCGACTATGTGAACTTGGAACAGGAGCGCGTCGTACTCTACAAAGCCGACCTGGACGAGAATTCGGTCACTGTAAGCGGCACCTTCCTGCTTGACTTCCAAGGCTACGAAAACGCGTCGATAAACGGCACGGCGAACGCAGAGAAAATCGCGGTTGACGGCACGGGCTTGACTGTCGCGGCGGGCGGCGGCAACGACTACATTGACCTGGGCTTGCAGGGCGGCAATACGGTCGTCTACGGCGGCGGCAATGACGTTATCGCCAACTTCACGGCGACGGGCAACAATCAGGATACGCTCATAATCGACTCGAAGACCGTCACGAAGGCGATTTACGACGACGGCGACGCCCTCCTCACGCTCAACGACGGCAGCAAGATTACGCTTAAGGACTTCGGCGCGGACACGATAACCTACCTCGACAAGAACAAAGTTGCCACGACCAAGAGCATTGAGGCGGCGGATTTGATGACGTCGGATAACTTCATCGGTATGGAGGACGACCTCGGCGCGATAACCTCAAGCGGCGCGCTCGGCGACCTTACGGACACGCAAGCCTTCAGCGGCTCCGACGACCTCACAACGCTCACCAAACAGAGCACGCCCGTCACCTTTGGCGGCAACAAAAAGTAAATTTCAATCGGCACGATATAAACGTTAAGTAAGACCTCTCGGACAGCTTCGAACACTCGGGGCTGTCTTTTTGTTGCGACGCGTTATCGTCTTGCACGTCAGACTTGCAAAAAGTTTGTTAGCGGCTTATAATGCGTCTATGATCTTTAAGGAAATTCCCATCGCTATCACAAAAGCAAAACCCCCAAGGCGATCTGATGGGAACAGACCCTTGGGGGTTGCGCTATGCTACAGCGCAGTTATGGTTCAATCGTCGTCATCCTCGAAGAGGTGTTTGAACCAGTCGTATATTGAGCGGGCAACGGCACTCTCAACGATTTTCTTTAAGAGCTCTTTAAGTATTTTCCCCATCGCTATCACCCCCTCACCCCGGACTACTGCGGTGGGGTCGGATAACGACGCGGGCATTTTACCAAAGACGTTGCAAAAAATAAAGCCTCGACGATTTGTCGGGGCAGTTTTTTTTAGAATCGTTGAAACTTATCGGGCAACTCCAGCTTAATCGTAATCGGGGAGTGCATATCGAGTATACGTTTCAAAAAGCCGGGCTTGGGCGCGGTGTCTTCAATGGTGAAATCTTTTTCGACGCTGTGAAGGAGGTCGGTAATCAGGAAGTTCAAGGCGTCGTCCTCGGTGCCGAGCCTGTCGATAAGATTATTTTCCAGCGCGGTTTGAGCGTCCAGAACTCTGCCGTCAGCCAATTCGTCAAGATTCGTCGCATTGGGACGCGTGAGCTTGATGAAATTGATAAATTCCGCGTGCGCCCGCTTAACGAGCGTCTCAAGGTAAGCTTCTTCGTCGGGCGTCATTTCGCGGTAGGGGTTGCCGAGGTCTTTCATCTTGCCGGCTTTAATCGTCTTGACAGACACGCCGAGCTTTTTAGCCAGCTCTTGCAAGTTGGGCAACATCATAATCACGCCGATAGAGCCCATCCAAGACATGGTGTTGGCGAAAATGTAATTGGAGGCGGCGGCAATCATATACGCGCCCGAACAAGCACTGTCGCCAATCGACGTGACGACGGGCACCGTTTCCCTTAGACTGAAAACCAACTTAGCCAATTCCTCACTTGTAGCAGCCGCGCCGCCCGGAGAATTTATCTTCAAGAGAATGCCCTTGTATTTTTCCTTGTTCGTCCGCTTGACTTCAAGCAAAGTGCTTTTCAACTTGCGGACGGAGCTGTCGGTACTGAAGTTCGACGGGTTGGAAGTTATTTCGCCGTTCAAGTAGAGCTTAAGAATTTTTTTCTTAGAAAAAATGCCCATGTAACAAACCGCCTTGATAAATTTGATAACAATGCGGGCATTTTACCACGCGGGCGGGGATTTATCAAACAAAAGCGACGTTACGCTAAATCCTTACGTCAAGGTCGTAGCCGATAAGATTGGTAACGACTTTGGCGAGCTTTTTTTTCTCGGCATGAGCAATGACCGCTTCCGCAACTTCCTCGACGGCGGGCGGCTCCTTAACAGCTGGCGGCTCCTCAATGGCGGGCGGCTCCTCGACTACGGGCGGCTCCGCGACTTCAGGCTCCTCGGCTTCGGGTTGATTCAGCTTGTCAATGAGCAGGAGTATCTTGCTGAGTGTCGTGACGGCGAACGGAACGCTTTTAAATTTCTCGTCGCCGGCAATGTACGCCAAAATCTTAAAGCCGTCGATAAACTCCATTTCGCCGCAAGCGATAATCAAAGACAAATTTGTTTCGCGCAGAATCTCAATCGCGTCGTCATAATCGGCGGCGATTAAAATTTCGTGATTGAAATTGTTTTCGATAACCTCCTTCAAGTTTTCCAAGACTTTGTAGTCGTTGCCGATAATCAGAATATCGGTGGAGGGCGGCTCTTCGGCGAGCTTTTTCTCTACGCGTGCGACGAGGTCGGCGGGCAGGAACGGCTTCTTGATATAATCCTTGACGCCTAGCCGCCTTGACTCCCTTACGTTTTCCATGTCGCCCGAAGCCGTCAGCATCATGACGGGCACGTCTTTAATCATTTCGTCGTTGCGAATTTCCTGCAGAGTTTCAATGCCGTCGAAGTCGGGCATCAGCACGTCCAGCAGGACGAGGTTCACTCGTTTGGTTTTCAAAATTTCTATGCCCTCGACGCCGTTGGTTGCGCCAATGACTTTGCAGGGCAATTTCCGCTCCAAGACCATCTTCGCGATTTGCAAATTCATTTCGTCATCGTCAATCACCAAAATAACTTTCTTGCGCATAATTCAACCTCCCCAAATGTTCAAAGCGTTGTCGCCAATCGGACGACTTCCCCGGCAAGTTTATCGTAAAGGCGCAGAGCCGCCGCAGACAGTTGCTTCCCGCCGATTGACAACGCCGTCGACTTGAGCGCGTTCATGACGGGTACCGCGAACAGCAAGCCCTTGCCCGCGCAGTAGTCGACGACCTCATTGCCGCGATACGCCGTCGGAAGCCAGCCACGACCAAAACCGTCAGCACCGTCATGTCGCGAATGCGCCCCTGCGCGGTGGCGTCCTCGTCCTGCCAAGCCCCCGTCCACATGACGACGACCTTTCAAGCCCGCCAAGCTTTTTATCGCACGCCGCCTTTATCTCGCTGTAATGCGATTTGTTCCGGCACCGCTCAGAATATTTCTTCCGACTCGAATGCAATATCCGCCGATAAATTTTCCAACTGTGAAAATATCCGTTCCTTAATGTAAGCCGCTTCCGCCGTTGTCGTTTCCGAAAGCAAGACCAAAAATTTCCGTCCGCTCCGCGTTACGCAGTCGCTCCGCCGCAACGATTGAATCAGCGTCGCTTGGAATTCTTCCGCAAAATTTTCGTCGGGCAACGTGAATTGTATCAGCACGAGCCGCTTGTCGTAATGTTCCGCCAGCCGCTCCAGCATTTGATAAATTTTTTTGAAGACCTCGAACTCGACGAAGTACGCGCCCGCCTCCATGTTGCGTTCGCTCAATATCAGCCGCATTTGCGATATTCCCTCGACCAATAACGCTTGCTCCGAGCGGTGTTTATTGCCGAAGACCGCCAAGCCGTGTTTGCCGCGCTGTTTGACTTCGTAGAGGGCTTTGTCTGCTTTTTCGTAGAGCGTTTGAAAATCCGTCCCTTCGTCGGGCACGAACACCGCCCCTGTCGACACGCCCAGCGGTATCTCCATATCCGCGCCGAAAAGTTTCCGCGCAGATTGCAAAATCCCCGCGTTAAGGTAATTTGCCTTGGCTTGCAAAATTTTTTCGTCGGTGACGTTATTTAAAAACGCCGTGAACTCGTCGCCGCCCATGCGCCCTGCCAAATCGCCCGCCCGAATCACATTCCGTATCAGCTCGGCGAAATGGATTAAGATTTTATCGCCCGCCGTGTGCCCGTAGATGTCGTTTACCTGCTTGAAGTTGTCAAGGTCAATCATAAGCAATGCGCCCGTCGCGTGCTTGACGACTTCGCCTATTTTTTTCTGCGCGGAAGTTTTGTTGAGCAATTTGGTCAGCTGGTCGGTTGCCGCCGCCGCTTTGAGCGCGTGTACTTTATCCAAGTGCTCGATTATTATTCCCACGCGCCGCAACAGCACATCTGGTTTAAGCGGTTTGCGGATATAATCTTCTGCGCCGACCTCGAAGCCTTTGCTCTCCGACTCCTCGCTGTCGTCAGCCGTCATGAACATTATCGGTACCGAGCCGCCGCTTTTTTCCTGTAAAATTCTGTGCAGTTCGTAGCCGTCCATTTCCGGCATCATCAAATCCGATAAGACCATATCGGGGCGTTCGCGCTCGAAAAGTTCTATCGCCTCCGCGCCGTCCGACGCCGTTACTACGTCGTATTTCGTCGACAGGATATGCCGCGCCATCATCAACATCATTTCCTCATCGTCGACGACCAATATTTTGCTCATTCCCTAAGCCACTCCCCTATTTCCTCGCGCACTTTTTTGTAGTCCGCCATTAAAGCCGCGTGATTCGCCCGAATTTCCTCAATCGCGCCGTCTTTTGCCGCAAGCTCCAAATTTTTCGCCGCCGCACTCAGAGCCTCCGCGCCTATTGATAACGAAGTTGACTTCAACGCGTGGACGAGTATCTGATAATTTTTCCAATCTTCCGCGTCGAACTTAGCCTGAATTTTATCAGCTTTCTTGGCGTCCGTGAAGGCGGTCAGCATTTGAATCAGAAAATCTTTGCTGTCCATGCAATATTTCAAGCCGACCTCCAAAGTTATATCGGGGCAACGCTCCGCGAAGTGTTTTTTCTCAGCCGCGCTGAAGCTGTCGGCAGGAACCTCTTCAACGACGGGAACCTCCTCGACGGCGGGAGCCTCTTCGACGACGGGAGCCTCCTCCGCCTCAAAGCTTACCATATCGGCGGGCAAATATCGCTCCAACATTTTTTCAAGCTCGCTAACGTCAATCGGCTTGCTCAAATAATCGTCGAAGCCCTCGCGCAGATAAATTTCCCTCATGCCGGCTATCGCGCTTGCCGTCAGCATGATAACCTTCGTCTTGTCGTTCAGGACGTGTTCGCGGCGCATTTTCTTAAGCGTCTCAATGCCGTTCATGACGGGCATCATATTATCGAGGAAAATCATATGGTAGAAATTTTTTTTCGCCATTTCGATACCCTGTTGCCCGCTGTCGGCTAAGTCGGGGTAAATTTTATTGCGCTTGAGCAAGCCGCTGATAACCTTAAGATTCATGTCGTTATCGTCGACGGCAAGAACCCTCGCGCCCGCCGCCGTGAGGAATCTTTTGGCGGAGCCGGTATCGTCGGCGGCTTTGGTGCGTTGTTCGTCGTAGTCGCCCAGCGGCGTCCTGTCGATGATTTTCTGCGCGATTGTGAATGAAAACGTCGAGCCTTGCCCGTAGACGCTCTCCACCTCAAGCTTACTGCCCATCATGTCGAGGAGCTTTTGCACGATTGATATGCCAAGCCCCGTGCCCTCTATGTTGCGATTTTTTTCCTCGTCGAGGCGTTGGAAGGACATGAACAGCTTATCAATATCCTCGGCGTGAATGCCTATGCCGGTGTCGGAAACTTTGACCAGCAGGTTAAGGGTATCGGCGTCCGTTTCCGTGCCGCTTATCGACAGCGTGACGGAGCCGGCGTGCGTGTACTTAACCGCGTTGGTCAAAATGTTCGTGATGACTTGGCGGAGCCGCACGTCGTCGCCGTAAAGACTTTTGGGGAGCTTTGAATCAATTTCCGTGTTTAGGGTGAGACCTTTTTTCTTTGCGCGTTCGAGCGTCATGTTGACGAGGTCGTTGATTAAATTCAGCGTTTCGTAGCGCACGGGCACGATTTCCATTTTGCCGTCCTCAATCTTGCTGAAGTCGAGGATTGAATTTATCAGCGTGAGGAGCGTCCTGCCCGCGCTCTGAATATTCGTTGCGTAGTCCAAAATCGTTTTGGTTTTGCTTTCGCGGAGGATCATTTCGTTCATACCGAGGACGGCGTTAATGGGCGTGCGGATTTCGTGACTCATTTGCGCCAGGAATTGCGATTTTGCTTTGCTTGCCGCCAATGCCGTATCCGACGCCGCTTTGAGTTGCCCGTTTACCGAGTCTTGCCACTTAAGCAGCCGATTTATCAGCGAATACACAATCAGGACGCAAATCATCAGCAAGATTACGAAAAAGCCGCCGAGCAGGAGGATATTGCCGTAGATATTCCACCAGCTGTTGGCGACGATAACCGTAAAGTTCGAGGTCGGATTTTTCTTGGCAAAACACGCCACGTAGCCGCCGGTGTAGTCCTTGAGCGTGGCGACCTCCTTGCTGCCGTAAACCCGCGAGTATTCCGTGCCCGCAACGTCGGTCATTCTGTGCACGGAGAGCTGATAATTATCGTTGGGGTGATTGATGATGATACCGTTGCGGTCGACGAGGAACGCGTAGCCGGTTTTGGTGTAGCTTTCGCCCAAAACTTTAACCAGCGTGTCGAGATAAAAATCTATGCCGAATATGCCGAGAAATTCGCCGTTCTTGCCGTAAACAACCTGCGAAATGGTAAGGCAATACAAGCCGGTCTGCGCGTCGTAGTAGGGAGCCGAGACGCTGAAGCCGTCTTCGGACTTTTCCGTTTCGATATACCACGGACGCTTTTCCACGCGCCAATCGGGGTCGGGCGATGTCCAACCGTTATTCATAATCAGCGGGTGCTCCTTGTAGGGATTCGCCATATAGCAAACGGAAATTTCGGGGTAATTCTTCGCCAGCTCGTCCAAAAACTTAACGGCGGACGGATAATCGTTCATGGTTTCGGGGTGCTTGCCTATGACGTTGACGAACATACTGAGGATACTTTTGTGCTTGGCGAGCCAGTTGGCAAGTTGGTGCTCGTAGATGTCGACCTCGCGATTCATTTTGGTATCGCCGTTGCTAATCGTGGTATTTATGCAAATGCCGAACGCCACAAGCATTGCCGCAACCAGCACGGCAATAACACCGCTGCGGGCGTAGCGGCTGACTTTGGACAATTCGTTGTTGCGGAAGGTTTTGGACGCCGCAGTTTTTTCCTTATCGCGGGTGACGATTGTCGAAAAGGAAAACAGATTGTCCAGCATGTCGGAGAGCTTAAGTGCGGATTCGCGAACCTGCGCGGCGGACTCGGTCGGATTGGCGTTGCTTTCCACGGTCTTGACGTTCGACAGCTTAAGGATATTGTGCAACGGGGCGCGTAACTCCTTTGACAGCCGCGACAGAAATTCTTCCTTGACGCGCAAGGCGTTTTCGGCTCGCAAGCCGTTGCTCCGTGCGTTCAGATAGAAAAAAATTATCGCCAGCATCATCAGCAGGCTAAGGAGCGTCGTCAAAACGATTTGGATATAACTTTCCTTGTAAAACGCCCGGTTGTCGACGCTCAAAATCATATACCAGCCGTTTGTGGTCTTGCTGCTGAATATCGTATGCTCGCTGTCGTTAAGTTGCGCGGTAAAGCTGTCGTGCCGCTCGGATTGAATCACGCGATTAAGAATGTCCTCGTATTCGGGCAATTCCTTGGCGATTTTCTTGCCGACAAGATTCATATCGGTATAGCCGATAATCATGCCGTTGCCCGTCACGATAAGCGATTGGCGATTGCCCAGCTCCGTCATGCGGTGAATCAGATATTGCACGTCGGAAAAGTTGAAGTCGAGCGCGACGACCGTCTCGTTGTCGGGCAACATTTTCGACATTGTGTAGCACATGATGCCGCTCATGGCGTCGATATAAGGCTCGGTGATATAAATCTTGCCGGGATTTTCCGCCGCGCCCTTGTACCAATTCCGCTCCGTCGCGTGATAATCCGCCGGTGCCGCGAAGTCGGGGATTATCTCCCAGCCCTTGCCGGCTATGTACACGTTGAAGCACACGCCGCCGGTAATGTCTTTCTGTTCACGCTTGCGCTTATAGAAAAACTTACTCAGCTCCTCCCTTGAGATGCCCGCCTTCATGAGCTGTTCGGACTCCATTGCCGTTCGGAGCGTGGTGCCCTCCGCCGTTTGGAGCATTGCTTGAAAATCCGAGCGAATAACTTCCAATTGCGTCCGCCCGATTTCCTCCGTCTGATTCGCCGTGATTCGGAATATCAGGCGGTCGTTCATGGCTATCACGATTAGGAATATTGCCGTGATGACGCCGATTATCGCGAAGTCTGTCCGCCGCAGGATTTGCCAATCTTTAAAGTATTTCATGGTCACTTTGCCTTTCCGAGAGATTATTGTTAAGATTATACGCCCAAACGCGTTATAAATGCTATGCAGTTTTCGGTGACACGAATCACTTTTACGAAAAAAAATGCCTCAATCACCGAGGCTGAGATTATCGGGAAGTATTGACATGAAGTTGAAAGTTGAGGTCGCGATTGATATTAAACCACAAACGGCGGCGGAAATGTTGTGCACTTTTCGGCGATACAAATCACTTTTCGGAATGGAGAGGTTGTCATTGATATTGGCAACGCTGATAGCGGCGGCGCAGTTGTCGGAGACGTACCTTAGGCGGACGGCATTGACGCGGCGAACATCGGCGGAGGTAAAGCGGCGGCTGTGGCTCGGCTCGGCACTTTGGAGCGTCGCAAGTATCGCACTGTACAAATCTGTCTTCGACGGCTTCGGCGTCAACGCGGCAGTTTACAAGGCGATGTTTATGCTGGGTTGGTTGCCGCACTTTCTGATAGAGTCGGCGTTGTTATCGCGGGGGTTTGCGCAACATGTATTCCTGTTGAGCATGGGCGCGACGTTAAGCCTGTTCCAACACAGCACGGCGGCGACGATAATCCTGCTGACGATAACCGTCAAATCCGACGCGGAACTTATTTTAATGGAGGCGGCGGGCTATCTGATTATATCGGTGCTGTTCCTGCCGATTGGGCGGCGTTATTTTGCGGAGCTGTTGCCGGCGCGGGAATTGTTCGACCTGCGCCCGACGGGCATTTATATCGCGATAATGCCGCTCGTGATAATATCGGGGAGCTTGATACAGCTGGCGGACGGCGTGCTTGTCCACTCGTGGGCGGAGCGGCTGTCGCGAATTTATTTGCCGGTCGTGTTGTTATTTTTCTATCACTACATATTGTCGGCGGCGAATAGTTTTTATGCCTTGCAGAAGTTGCGGCGCAATAAGCAGCGGCTGGAGGAGCAACTCGGCGGGCTTAAGCGGTACAATGCCTTGATTCGGGAAAATCAGCGGCAAGTTTCGGTAATGCGTCACGACTTGCGGCACAGTTACAATCTGCTTTACGCGCTGTTGGAGAGCGGCAACGTCGCCAAGGCACGCGAACTCATAATCACGCAGGAATTGTTATTGGCGGCGACGGACATTCAAACGTTTTGCCATTCGCCGATGATAAATGCGGCGTTGACGGTAAGTTTGCGTCACGCAGAGGAGGCGGGCGTTAAAGTCTTCCCGCAAATAAAATTGCCCGCCAAACTTGAGACGGACGAGCTGGATCTTGCGCTGTTGCTGTCGAACGTATTGGCGGGCGCGACGGCGGAAAATATCAAGCAGGCGGAACCTGCGCGGGAGCTGTCGATAATCCTGCGGCACGAGGCGGAGCAATGCGTTTTGGAAATATCGTTCGACGCGGCGGAGCCATTGTCTTTGGACGCGGAGGGCTTGCCGCTGAGTTTGACGGAAAATCACGGCAAAGATTCGTTGCAGGCGTTCATGGAGGAATACGAAGCCTGCGCGGTCTTTTCACAGCAAGACGGCAAAGCGCACCTCCTGATGTCTTGGAATTATACCAACGGGGGGGGGGGGAAAAATAAAATCGATTTCCTGTTGGCAACGAAACTTTTACGAGGTATCGGAGGGCGTTAAGTGACGGAAAAAATAATTTTCGGGGCGGCAATGACGCTTACGCAACTGGGCGATGCTTATCTGCGTTATCTGCCGTTCAGCCGCGAACTGACCGACCGGGACGTTGCCGCGCTGACTAAACGATACTTAATTTGGAGCGTGGCGGGCTTCGCGATAAATGTATTCCTAGCCGCCGACGGAGTAAGCTCGGAACATATAAGTTGTCGGCAACGAAACTTTTACGAGGTATCGGAGGGCGTTAAGTGACGGAAAAAATAATTTTCGGGGCGGCAATGACGCTTACGCAACTGGGCGATGCTTATCTGCGTTATCTGCCGTTCAGCCGCGAACTGACCGACCGGGACGTTGCCGCGCTGACTAAACGATACTTAATTTGGAGCGTGGCGGGCTTCGCGATAAATGTATTCCTAGCCGCCGACGGAGTAAG
>CALFJE010000067.1 GCA_937877545.1 uncultured Selenomonadales bacterium
TAAGCTTAAGCCGCCGCCTCGCTCTGCCGTTTGCGATACAGAAAGGCTCCGATACCCAACGCCAACAATGCCGCTTGTGCGCCGAAAGTCTCAACCGTCGGGTAGACGCCAAGCACGTCGATTGTCGGCACGAATTCCAACGGGGTTTGTCCGAAGACGCCGCCCTCTTGCAATTCGCGAATGCCGCCGTCGACCTCATAAGCTTAAGCCGCCGCCCGCGAACGTCACCGCCAACAGGTAAATCAACACGCTCGTGAACAGGAAGAACGGCTTCAGCGGTATGCGCAAAACGCCCGTCTGCAACGCGAAAAATAAAATCGCCACGACGACGCAACCCGCCACGAAGCCCGCCCAAATCATTTCGACATCGCTCGACGAATTGTTGAAAAGGGCTTGATAGAACAGGATAACCTCCGCGCCCTCGCGATAAACCGCCAGAAACGCCGCCAACGCCAACGCCTTTGCCTTGCCGCTCGTCATGGATTTATCGACCATGCCCTGAATGTATTGCTTCCAGACTTTGGCGTCTGCCTTGCCGCCGAGCCACGCGCTTGTTCCTATCAGCACGACCACCGCGAACAGAGCCGTCGCGCCCTCCAAAATTTCACGCCCCGCGCCCGCCGTCGTCGATTCAATCATTGTCGAAAACAGGTAAGCCGTCGCGAAACTTGCGATTATCGCGGCTATCATTGCGTTATAAACCGTGTCCGGAAATTTCTCGTTGCCGCTCTTTTTAAGGTAGGCGATTATCGCAACCAGTACAAGAATTGCCTCCAAGCCCTCGCGAATCAGAATCAGGAAGGCGGGCAGGAACGACGCCCAACCTCCTCCTCCGCCGTGAGCATTTTGGAGCGCGTCAACGTTTTCGTGCACCATCTGAATCAACGTCTCGGCTTCCTGCTCCACTTTTTCAAGCGGGTCGCCGGCAAGCATAGCCTTCTTGACCTTGTAGAATTGATATTCCGTCAAGCCGACCGCCTTACTCGACACGCTCACGTGCAAAGTCGATTCAAGCCCGTCCTTTTCATAAATGCCGTAATAGGCGTCGTTGACTTTCTCCTTGGCGGCGCGCCCGTCGCCGGTTTTGTAAATGTCGACAGCCTCGCGGACGGTAGCCTCAATCTGCGCGGCAAGCTCATTCCACTTGGGAGCCGCCTCAACCTGCGCGGAAACCGTCAGCAACACCGCGATGATTAACAAGAAAATTTTTCTCATTTTAAGCCTCGAAAAACTTTTTAAAATCAAAGGTGATAATCTTATCGCACTCCATGGGCTTGCCCTCCTGGTCGAGCGCGGGCTTGAACGTCCATTGCATAGCCGCCTTGCGAGCAATTTCGTCGACGAAGTACCGCCCCGACGTGCGCATTACCTTGGTAGCCTTGACCTTGCCGTCCTTGCCGATAGTCGCCGCGATTGACACGTAGCCCTTATAGCCCAGCCCGCTGCCCTTTTCGGGATAAAACTCCGTGACGGTGACGGGCGGTTGACCGAGGAGTTGCTTGGTATTTTTCGGCACGACGACGACCTCTTTATCGGGCGACGGCTCCTCGGCTTTAATCTGCGCGGGCGGCTCATTATTCATTATCTGCGGCGGCGTCGGCTTGGGCGTCTCGATAATTTTCGGTTCGGGCAACGGCGGCGGTTCCTCGGCTAAGACCGATTCGGGGATTGACAAGTCCGGCACGAATAAATCCCGCGCATTGAACGTCGGCAACGTCGTTTGCACGTTTTCAACGGGGATTGCCTCCGCCTCGATTATCGTCACGTCGTCGGGCAGTAAGTCCACGTCGACCCACTCAAATTCCGCCGCGTCCTCAATCGTCGGTTCGGGCATGAGGTGCGGCAAGACGTACGAAAAGCCCAATGCCATAAGGAAATGGAAGGCTATCGACGCGAAAATCGTTGTCCGCCAATAGGTTGAGTAGCCCGTCATTTTTTCATCTCCGTCGCTATCGACACGCGATAAGCCCCCGACTTTTTAAGCAAGTCCAGTACTGCAACGACGCTCTCATACCGCGCAGATTTATCGCCGCGCAGGACAAAAATCGTATCCTTATCCGCCGCCAATGCGCCGTGAACTTTTTCGCCGAGCTGTTGATTCGGGACGGTATCCTTATCGTAGAGGACATCGCCGCTTTCAAGCACGGTTATCGGGATGATATTCGGACGCGTCTCCTGCTTGGCGGTGGCGGCTTGCGGCAGGCTTACCGGCAATGTATTCGTCTGCACCATGTAAATCGTGCTTATCATAAAGAAAACCAGCAGGAACAGCATGATGTCAATCATCGGGATAATCATGACGAGCGGCTGAGTTTTCTCGCGGAAGTCACGGCGTCTCATGATAATTCTCCTTTAAAGCTTCGGCACGACGATTCGGCGTCCCCATTGGATGCAACGTCACGTTGCCGGCGTTTCATAACGTCCTCCAAGATTGGCAAGCACAATGTTGACGGTTTTATCGAGCGCGGTTAAATTTTCGTCGAGTTTCTGTGCGAAGTAGGTATGCACAATCAGCGCGAAGATTGACACGCAAAGCCCCGTTGCCGTCGCGATTAGAGCCTCGCCGATGCCGCCCGTTATCGCAAGCGGTTGCCCCGCCTGTATGCTGAATATGTTAAACGATTCAATCATGCCGCTTATGGTGCCAAGCAGTCCGAGCAGCGGCGCGAGCGTCACTATCATGGAAAGGTAGTTCAAGCGGGCGCGGAGTCTCATGGCTTCTTCGTCGTAGGAGGTATTCAGCGCGAGTTCGACGTTTTCGCCCGCCAATGCCGCCTTGACGCCCGCCGTCGCCACCAAGCCCACGCAACTGTTTTCCCGGTTGCAAAAGTTCAAAACCTCGTCGGGTTGCTGTCTCTTGAAACTTTCCTTAAGCAAAGACAAAAAAGTATCGCTTTCGTGCGAGGCGTAGCTGTAGAATCTGAAACGCTCAATGCCGATAGCGGCGACCGCCACCGAGCTAATCAGCAACAAGTACATAACGGGTCCGCCCTTGGCGAAAAGTTCAACGGCTTCCAAAATACTACCTCCTCCGTCGTAATGATAACTAATTTTAGCGTGGCAGTATAGCACAGCGTTTCTTGCAAGACAATATCGATTGGGAAATTTTATCGCCGTTGCGCAGGGCTTAGACTTGAGGGCGCGAATCAACCTCCGCATGAAGATACTTTTATTGCTTGCGCTGGTTATGACGATTGCGGGTTGCGCCCAGATAAGTTGCGAGCGCAGTGAAATTTTAATGGGCACGGTCGTGACGCTCCAAGCAGAGGGCGGCGACGCTCAACTTGCCGTTGACGAGAGCTTTAAGCAAATCGCCGAGCCGGAGGAAATTTTGTGACGTTGCGCAGGGCTTAGGACGGAGGGCGCGAATAAGCCGCCGCATGAAGATACTTTTATTGCTTGCGCTGGTTATGACGATTGCGGGTTGCGCCCAGATAAGTTGCGAGCGCAGTGAAATTTTAATGGGCACGGTCGTGACGCTCCAAGCGCAGGGTGGCGACGCTCAACTTGCCGTTGACGAGAGCTTTAAGCAAATCGCCGAGCTGGAGGAAAATATCCGCGCCGACGTGAAACGAATCGAGGACGCGGCGGGCAAAGAATTCGTTCGCGTTTCGCCCGACGTCTTTGAAATTTTGGAGACTGCGCAGATTTTTAACGGGTTGACGGGCGGCGCGTTCGACGTGACTTGCGGCGCGGCTGTCGAGCTTTGGGGTATCGGCACCGATAAGGCGCGAATCCCTTCCGACGCGGAACTTGCCGTCGTGAAAAATCTTGTCGGCGCGAATCATCTGCACTTGCGCGACGGCACGGCTTACCTCGACCTGCGCGGAGTCAAGCTTAACCTGGGCGGCATTGCCAAAGGTTACGGCGTCGACCTCACCCGAAATATTTTCAATCGTTACGGCGTCAAGAGCGGCTTAATCGATTTCGGCACCAGCACGATTTACGCCGTCGGCAAGAAGCGTATCGGCATTAAAAATCCCCGCGCTCCAAGCGAGCTGTCCAAAGTCGTTGAACTTGAAAATGCCGCGCTCAGCACTTCGGGCGACTACGAGAAATTCTTTATCGCGGACGGGCGGCGATACCACCACATAATCGACCCTGCCACCTGTGCGCCCGCCGATAGCGGTCTTCGTTCGGTCAGCGTCGTTGTCGACGGGAGCAGGGAGCATTGCGCCATGACTGCCGACATTTTGAGCACGGCGGCATTCGTCGCGGGCAGGGAACGTGCCGAAAACTTTTTAGGCGTTTCAAAAGACTTTGTGTTAGA
Source organism: uncultured Selenomonadales bacterium (assembly GCA_937877545.1). GTDB lineage: Bacteria > Bacillota > Negativicutes > Selenomonadales > Selenomonadaceae > Quinella. Next base: position 4,271 of record CALFJE010000067.1, read on the forward strand.
ATGAACATAAAAATTTCACGAGGTCTGTAATCATGCCCAAAGAAAATTCGACGACCCTAAGCTCGTTTGCGCCGCCGATTTTATTTTTGCTCTTCGACTACGCCGGAGTCGTCTTGAGCGAATACCTTGCTTTTATGTTGCGCGATTGGCTCGACACTTGGAACCGCGTCACCTATCTTTACGGCGACGCCTATATTTTCGGCGCGGTGCCCGTGCTGTTCTTGATTTTCCTCGGTCAATCCCGCGCCTATACTCAAATGAAACCCGTCGTCGACACCATGCGCGACATCTTCCAATCGGTCTTCGCGGGCTGGATTGCGTCAATCATTATCATCTACTTCCTCAAGGCGAGCGACCAATCCTCCCGCCTTTTTATTGTGCTGTTCGGGCTGTTCGTGCTGATTAACGTCTGCCTGATTCGCTACGCCGTGCTGAAGTTCCTCAAGCTCCGCAACCTGTTCCACGAACCGATTATCCTAATCGGCGCGGGGCTGACCGCCGAAAAGCTGTTAAAGTTTTGGCAAGAGGATTTGGGTTATCGCTATAAAGTCCTCGGCTTCATCGACGACCACCCCATCTCCGCGCAACTGCCGCAAAATTTCCCGATACTCGGCGGCTTCGACGAGGCTCGCAGGATTATCCGCGCTGCCAAAGTTCAAACCGTCGTCATAGCCGCGCCCGGACTCGATAAGGAACGCCTCCAAGCACTTATCAGCGAAATTCAGCCGCACGTCAAAAATATCTCGTTCGTGCCCGACCTAATCGGGACGCCCATGTCCAGCGCGGAGCTGTCGATTCTGTTCAGCGAAAAAATTCTTATGCTCAACCTCCGCAATAATCTGTCGCGCCCGTACAATCGCATTTTTAAGCGCGTGTTCGACCTGACGTTGACGATTTGCGGCGGGCTGATTATATCGCCGATACTGTTGGCGATTGCCCTTGCCGTGGCGATAGAAAATCGCGGACACGTGATTTTTGCTCACAAGCGCGTTGGCGCGGCGGGCAAGAAATTCAACTGCTACAAATTTCAAACCATGGTGCCCGACGCCGAGGCGCGTTTGGAAAAATACCTTGCCGAAAACCCCGACGCCCGTCGCGAATGGGACGAAACTTTTAAGCTTACGAACGACCCGCGGGTTACCTGGTTGGGCAGCTTATTGCGGCGCACAAGTTTGGACGAATTGCCGCAACTTTGGAACGTGATTCGCGGCGAGATGAGCCTTGTCGGTCCGCGCCCCATTGTTCAAGCCGAAGTCCCCAAATACGGCAAAAATATCCGCGAATACTACATGGTTCTGCCGGGGATAACGGGCATGTGGCAGGTCAGCGGGCGCAGCGATACCACCTACCCCGAACGCGTCGCCATGGATACCTGGTACGTCCGCAACTGGTCGGTTTGGATTGACATCATGTATCTTTTTAAGACTTTCAAGGCGGTTGTGCGCGGCACGGGTGCTTATTGAGCGGCAAACTTTTATGCGAGGTGACACTTTATGGCTAAGAAACATTTCGGCGACTTCATTTCAACCGCGAAGACCGAGGAGGAGCTTAAATTTTATTTCGCAAAGTATTTTGACCTGCCCGTATCGACCAAGAATCGCATCGACCTGTACACCGCGCAGATTCTCTTCGAGTTTAAGCTTGCCGATAATCTTAAAAGCACTCAAATCCTCGCCAAGACCGTCGCGCAAGCTCTCTACTACATTCGCAGGCTCAAATTCGGTGACGACGAACGTGCTCCCTCCGAAAATATTTGCGTCGTGACCAAAAATTTCGCCGCATTTTTCCAAACCAAACTTTTTGCCGATTTTTACAACGATAAATCCGTTTACGATTGGGATTTAAAGCCCTCCGCGCCGTGTAAAAAGCTTGTTGCCGACCTTGCCGTCTCCGAAAAAATCTGCGCGGCTCATGTTTACGATTTTTCCGTCATGCAAGCGGAAATCGCCTTTGTCGCGCTCATTTCCAACACTCGCAAGCGTCAAAGTGCGCTCGCCAACGTCAAAAAGCAAATCACCGCTCAAAATTTTTATCAAGTCTTCCAATATTGGCAGAGTTTTTTCGGCGCGGCGGTTGAAAACGGGCATAAAACCTCCGAATATTTTATTGCCGACATTGAGGCGGGCAAATCGCACATGCACGACGGTAAAATTTATTTCGAGTTGGCGGGCGAACAGATTAAAGTTAAAGTCCTCAATCCCGACGAATACAATTATTTTTGGGCTCGCCACGCCAAAATCGGCAACGCTCGTGACATTATTTCAATCCGCCAAAAAATGGACAGGATGACCGAAATTGATTTGCGACGCAGGACGGGCGAATTTTACACGCCGATTGAATTTGCCAAGAAAGCCGTTGATTATCTGCTCCGCACCGTCACGCTTGACGGCAATTATCGAATTTGGGATATGGCGGCGGGCACTGGCAATTTGGAGTTCGCGCTCCCGCCCGATGCCGTTAAATTCTGCTATATTTCCACGCTCCTCGCCGACGAAGCCAATTATTGCAAGCAAATTTTTTCCGACGCGACCGTTTTCCAATATGATTTTCTCAACGACGGCGCAGATAAATTGCCCAAAAATCTCCGCGAAGACTTAAATAATCCCGAAATTAAATGGATTATTTTCATCAATCCGCCTTACGCCACCGCAAGCAATTATGAGCGCGAAAAGGGGAAAAATAAATTCGGCGTGTCATTTACCGAAATTCGTAAGCAAATGCTCGCCGAAAATCTCGGAAAAAATTCGTCGGAATTATTTTCGCAGTTTATTTATCGAATCAGCCGCGATTTTGCCGATAAAATTGCGTGGCTGGGCATTTTTTCCAAGCTGACATACATAATTGCCGGCAACGAGCAAAAATTTCGCGATAAAATTTTCCGATATAAATTTGAGCGCGGCTTCGTGTTTAATTCGAGGAATTTTGACGGTTGCAACGGACAATTTCCCGTCGGATTTTTGGTTTGGAACTTGGCGGAGCACATTTCATTGGAAGAGCAGACGATTTCGCTTGATGTTTACGATTCCGACGTTGAAAAAATCGCCGAGAAAACTTTTAAACCTGCGCGGAATGATGAAGTCTTAAATAAATGGATTAAATATCGTCCGAAATGCACAAAGAAATTCCCGCCAACGTCAAGCGGGATAAAAATTGCTCACGAAAGCAAATCCGCGCAAAAAGTTGCGGAGGGCTTTTTGGCGTCGTTCATGCTAAGCGGAAATGACTTTTCAAATCAAAATTACACGGCGTTTTTATCGGGAGCCGTAACGATTCACGGAAATTTATCGGTGACGCCCGAAAATTTCGAGCAATGTATGATAACGCACATGGTGCGGCGGTTGCCGAAGGCTACATGGCTCAACGACCGCGATCAATTCCTTCAGCCGACAAAAAAATTACCTCCCGAATTCGTGACGGACGCGGCGGTTTGGAGCTTATTTGCGCCGTCGAATCAAACGGTGTCGCTCCGCAATGTGGAATACGCGGGCGAGCTTTATCAGATATGGAACAATTTTTATCCGTTTTTGTTGGCGGAGGTGCGGGAATGGAAATGCTCTTCCTTAGAAATGGCGGCGCGGCTTGAATTGGCGCGGGAAGACCGATTCGCGGCTTTGTGGTTGTCGAAACACGAATTATCGGCAGAATCCGCGCAGATTGTGGCGGCAGCGCGGGAACTTTATAAAAAATTCTACGCGGAGTCGACACGATTGGACTTGCAACGTTGGAAGATAGCGGATTGGGACGCGGGTTGGTATCAAATCCGCATGGCTTTGGGCGAATCGACGGATTTGTCGGCATTGAGCGCGAAACTCTTGCCGCAGATTTATGAACTCGGATTTTTGCGCAACGAGGTGCGATATTTTTAAACGGAAAGCCCGCCGTTCGATTGAGCGGCGATTTTTTTGCTTGTAGACAGTTGCGGTAAAGGCATGTAAAATTAAGCGGCAAAAAGGAGTGTGGACATGCGGAAAAAATGGATAGTACGCGAATCGAAGGCGTTCGACGTGGAAAAATTCGCGGCTGAGACGGGAATCAGCGAATTAACAGCAAAAATTCTCTGCAATCGGGGAATAAAAGACGCGCAAGCGGTAAAAAATTTCATGGAGCCGGAAAATGCGCCGTTCAATGCCCCGTTTTTAATGCTGGGAATGCGCGAGGCGGTCGACAGAATCAAAATCGCGCTTGCGAATCGGGAAAAAATCTGCATCTATGGCGATTATGATGTGGACGGAATGAGTGCGTCGGCAATTATGATTCGGACGCTGAAAAATTTGGGCGCGACGGTCGAAAGCTACATACCCGACCGCTCGGAGGGCTACGGCTTGAACGTGTCGGCGTTGCAGAAAATAGCGGCTGAGGGCGCGGGACTTCTGATAACCGTTGACTGCGGCATCACGAACGAAAAGGAAATTTGCGCCGTCAAAGACCGCTTGGACGTGATAGTTACGGATCATCACCTGCCCGCGTTGGAGGCGGTAAAGTCGGCGGTGGCGGTCGTCAATCCGAATCAAAAAGATTGCCCTTATCCCGAAAAAAATTTATGCGGGGCGGGCGTAGCGTTCAAAATCAGCCAGGCATTGATGAGCGAATTACGCGGCGTCGATTTTCAAACGTACACGACAGACATCGAGATAGCGGCAATGGCGACGGTGGCGGATTTGGTGCAACTGGTCGGCGAAAATCGGAAAATCGTGCGCATGGGCTTGAAAATCATGCGGGAGACAAATTGCGTCGGGCTTCGGGCATTGATGAACGTGTCGAGCGTGGGCAACAAAAAAATCTCGGCGGGGCACGTGGCATTTCAAATCGCGCCGCGCTTAAATTCGGTGGGGCGGCTGAAATCTGCGCGGGAAGGCTTGCGACTGTTGTTGACGGAAGACTTTTCGGAGGCGCAGGAACGAGCGCGAGAATTAAACCGATTGAATCAGCGGCGCAAAGACATCGAAACGAAAATGTTGGCGGCTGCGGAGGAAAAAGTTCGGCTCATGCGCACCGAATGCGGCGGCGATTTGAGTACGCTGGTAATATCGGGCAGCGGCTGGTTGGAGGGCGTAATCGGGCTTACGGCGTCAAAGTTGGTCGAGCGATACAATTTGCCAACGATAATCCTGACGACGCAGGACGGAATTTATTATCGCGGTTCGTGTCGAAGTATCCCCGCGCTCCACATGAAAAACGCGCTGGATTCTATGGCGGAGCTGTTCGAGCAATACGGCGGGCATTCGCAAGCGGCGGGCTTAACGGTTTCGGCTAAAAATCTGCCCGAATTCGCGACGCGCTTCGACAAATACGTAAGGGGCAAACTAAACGACGAGGATTATCAGCCGATTTTGAACGTGGACGCGATAATTGACCCCGCGCAGATAACGTTCGAGGTGGCGCGGGAGTTCGAGACGTTCGAGCCTTACGGCTTGGGCAATCCGCATCCGATATTGGCTTGCCGACACGTCCGAGGCTTCGCGGCAAAGGCTATGGGCAAGGAGGGCGTTCATCTGAGATTCTCCGTAGGCGAAAACATTCGGGCGGTGGCGTGGAATTGCGGAAACTTCGCGCCTTTGGTCGAGAATGAGGCGATAGATATAGCCTACGAGCCGGAATTGAACGAATGGCGCGACGAAGTTCGAATACAATGCACCGTGTCAAGTTTGGAGCCGGCGGCGGCGGGCGAAGCGGTACCGGAGCGCGAAAAACTTTTGACGGTGTATAATTTTTTGCGGCGAGCGCGAAGTTTCACGGGGCAATTCAACTTGTGCGCGTTGGTTCGGGAATTCAACGCTCAAACGGGGCAGAACGTATCGACGTACACTTTCGACGGCGCAATAAAAGTTTTCGAGGAGCTGGGCTTGCTGATAATCGACAGGGAAACCCAAACGTTCGAGTTGCCGCGCCCGAAGAGCAAATTGGATTTGAACAATTCGCGGACGTATCGGCTGGGTATGCGCGAAAAACAGTCGGCGGTCGTCAAGTCGAGTGGGAAAATAATTTCGTTGGAGGCGATACAAAATCGGCGGCTCCTGAACGGATAACATTAGTTGCCGATTAAACATGTTTAAACTTTCATTAGTTTCGTTGACCGTCGTCTTAAGTTTGATTAAAATTAAATCGCTAAAGGATTAGCCGGGAGGAGGGCGGCGTCGAATTCAAGGGATTGAGCAAATTATTCATCGGACGAATTAAAGGGGTGTTTGAGATGAATTTCCAATGGAAATGTGCGGCGAGCCTGGTTGCGGCAATTATGATGACACTGCTGGCAACTACGGCGTTCGCGGCGGAAGGAGCGGTCGATTGGAACAAGGGCGTCGTTCGGGCGGTCGGCATAGGCGTAGGCAAAGCCGCCTACAAGAATAATCCCGGTCTCTATCGCGCTCAAGCCAAACGGGCGGCTATGATGGACGCTCAGCGCAACTTGGCGGAAATCGTCAAGGGCGTGCAAGTCTCCTCCGAATCCACCATGCGCGATTTGGAACTTGAAAGCGACATTGTCCGCACCCGCGTCGACGCCATTATCAAAGGCATGAGCGAGGTCAGTTCCCAATATTTAAGTGACGGTACTTACGAGGTCGTCTTGGAAATGCCTCTGTTCGGTGCCAAAGACTCTCTTTCGGAAGCCGCCTTCATTCCGTTTAAGGACGAGCCCAAAGTTTCATTCCCGCAACCTGTCAACACCACGATTATCAATCAGCCGACCGTCATCAACAATAACTATACCGGTCTTATTATCGATTGTCGCGGCTTGAGTGCGGGCGCGCTTAATCCCGTCATGAGCCCCGTTATCAAGAACGACAACGGGCAAGCGATTTACGGGCACAAAAATCTCGACTACGATAAAATTATCCTCAACGGCATGGCAAGCTACGCCGACGACATTTCCGACCAAATCAGCCGCTCGCGGGCGGGCAACAATCCTTTGGTCGTCAAAGCCGTGAATCTTTCCGACATAAACGCAAATCCCGTGGTTTCGACGGCGGACGCCGATAAAATCCTTGCCGCCAATCAGCACGACAGATTTTTGGAAAACTGCGCGGTTGTTTTCGTGAAATAATTTCATAAGCAAAGCTTCAAGCGGGCGCAACTCAAAGCGAGGGCGTCCGTTATTTTTTTGCGGCGTGACATTACTCCTCGACAAATAAATTTTGCGTGGTATCATTGCGCAAAAGATTTAAGGAGGTGATTGTTTGACCAAAGAAACTTTCGACGTGACGGGCATGAGTTGCTCGGCGTGTTCGGCGCGTGTCGAAAAGGCTGTCGCCAAGCTCGTCGGCGCGGATAATGTCAGCGTCAATCTCCTTACCAATTCCATGCAGGTTAAGTTCGACGAAACTGCCACGTCCGCCGCGCAGATTGTTCAAGCCGTCGTCAATGCCGGTTATGGGGCGTCACCCAAGCAAGCCGCCGCGCAGATTAAATTGCCCGAACGCACAATTGATACAGAAATTGCCGCCATGAAGACGCGCCTCACGTGGTCGATAATCTTCCTGTTGCCGACAATGTATATCGCAATGCATCACATGTTGCCGTTGCCCGTGCCGCCAATCGTGGCGGAGCTGTTCGACGGGCGGGCTAACGCCGTAACGTTCGCCTTCGCGCAATTCCTCCTGATTCTGCCGATTATGTATCTCAACCGAAAATATTACGTCAACGGCTTCAAAACGCTTCTCGCGGGCGCACCCAATATGGACAGCCTGGTCGGACTCGGCTCAATGGCGGCGGCGGCGTTCGGAGCGTTCGCGCTGTTCAGAATCGGTCAAGGGCTGGGCGCGGGCGATTTGGCTTTGGTCGACGAATACAGCCGCAACCTTTACTTTGAATCGGCGGGCATGATCGTCACGCTTATAACCGTCGGCAAATACTTTGAGGCTCGCGCTAAAGGCAAGACTTCCCAAGCCGTCGAAAAGCTCATGAACCTCGCGCCGAAGACTGCAACCGTCCTGCGCGGAGGCGAAGAGCTTACAATCCCCGTGGAGCAACTTGTTATCGGCGATGAGATTTTGATCAAGCCCGGCGAAAGCTTTGCGGCTGACGGCGTGATTCTTGACGGCTCAACCACCGCAGACGAGAGCGCGATAACCGGCGAAAGCTTACCCGTAAATAAAAGCGTCGGCGATAATGTCACGAGCGGCACGCTCAATCAAAGCGGCTTCGTCAAGTTTCGTGCGGCTAAGGTCGGCGGCGAGACGACTATCAGCAAGATTATCGCGTTGGTCGAGGAGGCGTCGGCCAGCAAAGCTCCGATAGCCAAGCTTGCCGATAAGGTCGCGGGCGTGTTCGTCCCTGCCGTTATTGCTGTCGCGCTGATTGCGGGCGGATTTTGGCTTATCAGCGGCGCAAGCGTCGAGTTTGCGTTTAGTATCGCGGTTTCGATTCTGGTTATAAGTTGTCCGTGCGCCCTCGGTTTGGCGACGCCCGTTGCTATCATGGTCGGCACCGGCAAGGGCGCGGAGCACGGCATTTTGATTAAGTCGGGCGAGGCTTTGGAGACGGCGCACGCGATTGATACCGTCGTCGTCGACAAGACGGGCACGCTTACCGAGGGCAAGCCTTTCGTGACGGACGTAATAACCTGCGCGGAGTCGGCGGATAATCTTTTGCGAATCGCGGCGGCACTTGAACGCGGGAGCGAACACCCTCTGGCGAAGGCAATCAGTAATTTGGAAGTAGGAATGGGAAATGATTTGGTCGCCGAGGATTTTCAAGCCGTTTTCGGCAAGGGCGTAAAGGCTAAAATTGACGGTGCGGAGTGCGTGGCGGGCAACGAGGCTTTTTTGACGGAGTGCGGATTTAACCTTGACGCGTTGCGCGATAAAATTTCAACCTTGGCGGGCGAGGGCAAGACGCCGATTATCTTTGCACGCGGCGATAAAATCCTCGGCATAATCGCGGCGGCGGACGTCGAGAAAAAGACTTCCGCGCAGGCTGTGGCGGAGTTTAAAAATCTGGGCGTTAATGTTATCATGCTGACGGGCGACAACGAACGCACCGCGCAAGCCGTTGCAAAGCGGCTGGGCATTGATGAGGTTATCGCGGGCGTGTTGCCCGAACATAAGGCTAATGAGGTCGAACGTCTTCAAGCCGCAGGGCGCAAAGTCGCGATGATTGGCGACGGCATTAACGACGCTCCCGCGCTTGCCAAGGCGGATTTGGGCGTGGCTATTGGCGCGGGCACCGACGTTGCGATTGAGAGCGCGGGCGCAGTTCTGGTGCGCAACGATTTGCTTGACGCCGTAAGCGCGATTCGCCTTAGTAGAGCTGTCATGACGAACATTAAGCAAAATTTATTCTGGGCGTTCTTCTACAACGTGATTTGCATACCGTTGGCGGCGGGCATATTCTATCCCGCGTTCGGGCTGAAGCTGTCGCCCATGATTGGCGCGGCGGCAATGAGTATGTCGAGCGTGTGCGTAGTACTCAACGCCTTGCGCCTGCGATACTTCAAGGTCGAGCGGTCAACGGCTGTCGACGCGGCTCCGCGCAGATTGGAAGTCCGCACGGAAAATCTTCAAACGGTGATTCTTAAGGAGGCAACTCAAATGCAGACAACTTTTAAGGTCGAGGGCATGATGTGTAAGCACTGCCAAAAGCACGTTCACGACGCGCTTGCCAAAATGGACGGCGTCACGGCGGTCGAGGTCAGTTTGGAGGACAATTCGGCGACCGTCAACGCCACCAAGGACATTTCGCTTGACGACTTCGCCAAGGTTATCGACGAGGCGGGCTACGAGCTGGTCAGGAATTGATTTTGACTCCGCGCTGTGATAGAATTGCGAAAAATTTTTTTGGCGGGTGAGATGATTGAATTTCGTGGCGGCATTGAACGAGGCAGCGGCAAGCAATCTGCGCACATTGGAGGCGCAAATCAGACAGGCGATAGGCGAAGACCCGTTCATATTCGAGGCGTGCGCTCCGCTGTTCCAAGGCGGCAAGCGGTTGCGCCCGATGCTGTTCCTGCTTTGCGCCAATGCCAAAGCCGATTGCCCGCCCGAAAAGACGATGCCCCTCGCCGTCGCGCTGGAGCTGATTCATACGGCAAGCCTCGTTCACGACGACATTATCGACACCTCCAAGAAACGTCGCGGCGTCGAGACCGCCAATTCCAAATACGGCGCACAAATCGCGGTGCTCGTCGGCGATTATCTTTTCGCCAAAGCCTTTCAACTCGTCGCGGAAAATGACTACGGCGCGGAAGTCTCAACCGTCCTGTCTAAGCTGGTTAAGAATCTTTGCGTCGGCGAAATCAGGCAAGACCGTTCGCTCTTTGAGGTGCCGACCCTCGCCGAATACTACACCCGCATAAATCTTAAGACGGCGATTTTCCTGTCAAGTTGCTGTAGGCTCGGCGCAATCGTTTCGGATATGACCGTCCGCGAGGTCGATAACTTGACGGCTTACGGCTCCGGATTGGGGCTTGCCTTCCAGATTATTGACGACCTGCTTGACTTCTTCGGCGACGAAAAAGTTACCGGCAAACCTCACGGCGGCGACCTCAAAAGCGGCGTCATAACCCTGCCCGTGATTCGCGCCTTGGAAGTCAGCGACGAAGCCGCCGAGCTTAAGCGAATCGTGACGACGGGTGGAAACGTTGACGCCGCGATTAAAATCATTAGTGCCACGGACGCGGTTGACTACTGCAGGACGCGGGCGGAGGCTCATATCGAATCGGCGCGTGTCAATCTTCCCCTCACGTTGAAGACGCCCGCCGCACTTGCCTTGGAGCAAACCGCCGACTTCATTGTCGACCGCACCAGATAATTTTAAGGAGCTGATAACATGAAACACATCAAGACTATCAACAAGCCGAATCTGCAAGCCACGCGTCAAACGGGCGGTTGCGGCGAATGTCAAGCCTCATGCCAGAGCGCGTGCAAGACCAGTTGCACCGTCGGCAACCAAGTTTGCGAACGTCAGAAAAAATAATCGATAATCGGCAAAAGAAAACCTCCCCGTCGAACAGGCGAGGAGGTTTTTGCTATCAATGTGTATCAACCACGCAAGGCGTTCCGACGCGGCGATAACGTATCCCAAAGCGGAAAGCACGGCGCGAACATTGGATGCAACGTCACGTTGCCTCCCCGTCGAACAGGCGAGGAGGTTTTTGTTATCGCAATAAATTCAGGTTTGTTGCCACGAACCCGCCGAGCGATTGTAAACGTAGCTTTCGCCGCCGGAGAGCTTGAAGGTAGGCGAGACTTCGTCCGTATTGTAAACGGTAGTCTTTTCGCCGGTGTTGAAAGTTACTTCGATAGCTTTGTTGTTGACGGCGGTTGAAACTATGTCGCTCAAAGTCGCGTCGTGGAGCAGAATCGTATCGTTGCCTTCGGCGTTGAATATAAAATCGTCGCCGTCGTTTTTGCTGACGAGGAAATTATCCGCGCCGTTCGTGCCGTAGAAATTATTTTCGTTGCCCCAAGCCGCGTCGTAGGAATAGGTATCGGTTATGCCGACCGCCTGCTTGTAGTTGATTATGACTTGCTCCCAAACGGCAGTGTCATCTTGGGTGTAGAAGTTGAATTGCTGAGTGGCGGCTCCTTGCACCCAAACCGTGTCGCCCCAGCGGTCGGTAAGATAGACATCATTGCCGACGACTTGGATATTGTAATCGGACGGCGAGCCGTAGCCGTAGATTAAATCGTTTGAATCATAGTTCACGATTATATCGTTGCCGAAGCGCACGTCAAAGACATCAACGCCCGCACTGCCGACCAAAATATCATCATTCCAACCGCCGTTGAGCGTTGCCATACCGAATCCGTTATTAACGAGCGTGTCGTTGCCGTCGCCGCCGCGCAAGTAAATGTAACCGCCGGGTATGCCATAGTTCGAGGCATGATTGACAACCAGATCATAACCGTCCTCGCCGTCAAGAATGACATTGGCGGAATAATAGTTGACCAAAATATCCTCGTTGTCTTCGCCGTAAAATCTGCCGCCGTAGCTGTCGGCAGTGCAATTAGCGATAACGTCATTGCCTGTGCCGCCGTATGTGTATGCGCCGCGAGCTACATTTGTGATTTGGTCGTTGCCGGCGTTGCCGTAGACGTCCGCATAATTAACATAGTTGACAATGACGTCGTCGGAGTCCGTGCCGCCAATGGTTCCCAGAGTCGTGTTATAAAATTCCATGAAATTACCTCCTTAAAAAACTCAACCACTTTTCCAAGAGGAACTTATGCAATTATAAGCATAACCGGCACCGTTTGCAAGTTTGAAGGCGGCAAGTCAAACGACGATTGAGGCTGTTAGCCGCTTCGCTCGCGCTGACGACCCTCCTGCCCGCCAATCCGACGTTCGCCGAGGAGGTCACGCCTGCCAACGTCACCGTCATTACCGCCAGGGAAATTGAGGACAATCACTATCAAAGCGTCAACGAGGCTCTAAGTCATGTCAACGGCTTGTTTACCGGCAACGCTATTCAAATGAACGGCGGCAATTCCGTGCTCTATGGCTCCGACGCCTTCAGCGGCGTGGCTAATATCGTCACCAAAAAGGGCACCCGTAACGAGACCACCATTGACCTCAACACGAGCACTTACGACCATCATCGCGGGCAACACCAATACGAGCTGACCAATCAAGGCATAACGGGCAAGTTCGGCCGGTTCCTTACCGGCAGATTGTACAAAACTCATCCGCCTGAGTTTAAGAGCGGTTTGGCAACCGACATATGGGAGTTTAACTTTACCGAAGAAACAGACAAGCATAATTTCTCGGCGCGAGCGGATTATCGTTTCACCGACCGCGATTCGCTGACCTTTGATGCCATGCATATTTCAAATCAGCACGTCTACGCCCGGCTGGCTCCGCTATGTTAATAATTATTTTACATTTACCGACATTGGCACAAGCAATCCTCATACGCGTTTGCAAGGTATCGAGTATCAGAACGGTTGGGAATTCGGGCAACACAAGATTATCGCGGGGCTGGAGTGGCATAAGAGCAAAGCGTCCAATGTTTTGAACGGCTATGATACCGAAATAACGACCAAGTCGTTTTACTTGCAAGACACAATCAGCCTCGGGGACAAATGGACGCTTATCCCCGGCGTGCGCTACGACTACAGCGACAAACTCGGCAAAAATTGGTCACCCCAAGTCGCCGCCAACTATCGCCCCGACCATAAAACCAAATTTTATGCAACGTGGGGTCGCTCTTACAATGTCCCTTTGCTCAATGAATTATACTCCCAAAGAGCAGACGAGGAAAATCTTTCCAGGATTTGGAACACCTACCCAATCCCCGGTTTTACACAGGGCTTTAAAAACTTGAGCCCCGAAAAGGGTTATTCCGCCATTGTCGGCATTGAGCACGACATTAACGAAAAAGCAGGCTTAACGTTCAATTTCTTCCAAAACAGACTGAAAAATGCACTCGCCTGGAACGATGGCGATAGTTCAGAGTCAGGTTACTCCGTCCGCATGGCAACTAATTATTTGCCGCTGAAAAGTCACGGCGTGGAATTGACTTTCCGCCAAAAGATTGATGATCATTTCGGCTATAATCTCGGCTATTCGCATACGCACACGCACATGCAACATCCTGAAAGCGAAAGTATTCCTTTTTATCGTCCGCAACCCAACGGTTATCGACTCGGCTTGAGCTATAATAATCGCGGCTTGAAAATGAATTTGCAAGGCGTCATGGCAAGCGGCATAAGCACGACTTTCGGGCAACAGTGGTCTAACGATATAACTTTGCAATCCTATCCGAAGAGACGCTACGCCGTGCTCGACTTCAATCTCAGCTACGACCTCAACGACAGCGTCACGTTTTACTTCAAGGCTCTCAACTTCACTAATCAGCACTATTCCAACGAGGAAAGCATTAAACGCTCTTGGAATGACTACAAGGAATTTACGCCGGCTCCGGGGCGTCAATTCGTCTACGGCATGAATGTGAAATTCTAAAGACCGCTCGCGAAAAAATTAAGCCGCTCAAGTCAAAAGCTTGGGCGGTTTTTTTGTAGACAGCGCAAAGTTTTTTGTTTATAATCGGCAAAGTGTAAGTTGTAATTTTCTGAACGTTAAAGGGGGTTCTTTAATGAAAGGCGGCAATAAACCAATTTACGTCATCGGGCATCGCAATCCCGACACGGATTCGATTTGCTCGGCAATCGGCTACGCGCACCTCAAACAGGCTCGCGGCGTCAATGCCGTGCCTGCCCGTTGCGGCAAAATCAACAACGAGACCAAATACGCGCTGGAATATTTCAAAGTCGCGCAACCGTTGCTCCTTACCGATTTGTATCCTCGCGTCAAGGACGTTGCGCTTGAATGCAAAACCGTCGTCCGTCAGCACGATACGCTCCGTCACCTCGGCGAAGTCATGCGTAAGAGCGAACTGCAATCCGTGCCCGTAACCGACTCCAACGGCGACCTCGTCGGTATCGTTACCGTCAGCGACCTCGCCAAACGTTATTTCCTGGAGCTCGGACTTCAAAGCCTCGTCGATATGCGCGTCCGCTACAGCAACATCATTCAAGCCACCGACGCCAAGGTTTTGGTCAGCGGCGACGAAAACGAACTTATCGAGGGCAATATCGTTATCGCGTCGGGCAGTGCTTTCTCGACTATCAGCATACTTAACAAAAAGGACATCGTTATCGTCGGCGACAGGAGCGCGGAGACTCTGCTTAAGTTCCTCGAATGCGGCGTTGCAACCCTTATCGTGACGCAGAACAGCCGTATCGACGCCTCAGTTTTGGAGGAGGCTCAAAAGCGCGGCGTATTCGTTTTGCTCACGCCCTACGACGCCTATACCGTCGGACGCCTTATCAATCAGTGCGTGCCCATTCGCCGTATCATGAAAGAAAATCCCGTCTGCTTCCGCCCCATGGATTTGCTCAGCGATATTAAGGGCGTCATGGACGAACACCGCTATCGCAGCTATCCCGTCGTCGAAAACAGCAAGCTCGTCGGTTTGGTCAGCGCGGATGAGATTATGCTCCCCGACCGCGAAAAGGTTATCCTCGTCGACCACAACGAACGCGGGCAGGCTATCGAGGGCATTGAAGACGCCAAAATCGTTGAGATTATCGACCACCACAGACTCGGCGGCGTCCAGACCTCTGAGCCGATTTATATTCATCAAGAGCCCGTCGGTTGCACGTGTACAATCGTCGCCAACATGCATTGGCAACAGGACATTGAAATTCCGCCGTCTATCGCGGGCTTGCTCCTCAGCGCGATTATCTCAGATACCGTCCTGTTCAAGTCCCCGACTTGCACGCCCTACGACAAGAAGACTGCCGAACGTCTTGCCGATATTGCCGGCGTCGACCTCAAGGAATACGGGCTTGCCATGCTAAGAGCCGGCGCGGGTATCGGTGACAAAACCCCCGCCGAAATCGCCAAAAACGACCTTAAGGAATTCAAAATCGGCGACTACAAAATCATCGTCAGCCAAATTTCCCTCATGGATCCGACGGAAATTTTGAATATCGAAAACGACATTATCGCGTTCATGAAGGAAAACATTGAGCGCGAGGGCTTCGATATGCATTTGCTTATGGCTACGGATATACTCGAAGAGGCAACGTATCTGCTCTACGTCGGCTCTCCGCGCACGCTTATCGGCGAAGCCTTCCATAAGGACACGAGCGGCAATCACATATACCTTCCCGGTGTTATGAGCAGGAAGAAGCAAGTTGTGCCTCCGCTTTCGGAAGCCGTCAAACGCATTAAACCGCAGTAAATTTTTCAAGCGCAAATTTAAATCCCGTCACTCGATTTGAGCGGCGGCAAGCGTGACGCTTGACCCAGATTGTCATAGCGTTGGAATAAATGAATTTAAAATCGGTCACCCGAATAACGGACGACCGATTTATTTTTACGCTGATGATTATTTCTCAACCAATATGCGCGGGAAAAGCTGTTCGGGTTTGCCGACTTCGTGATTCGCCGCGAGTAAGCCGAAAGTCTCCGCGTCGTCGAGCCGAAGCTCCTGCGGTACCTTGAGCTGTTCGCGAATCCTCTGCGCGGTCGACGGCATGAACGGCGCGATAAGCACGCTGACTATCCTGAGCGATTCGGCGAGGTTGTAGAGCACGTTCGCCAGCTCCGAGCGTTGCGCCGCGTCCTTGGCGAGTTTCCACGGCATTGTTTCATCTATGTACTTGTTCGCCCGCCCGATAAATTTCCACACGAGCTTAACCGCGTCGGACAGCTGAATCGCCTCCATGAGCCGCCGATATTCCCGCGCCGTATCGATTGCCTCTGCGCGGAACGCTTTATCCAAATCGGTTCCCTCCGTCGGCGGCAGGAGGATTTTTTGTTGGAACTTGCCAATCATGTTCAGCGTGCGGTGCAGGAGGTTACCCAGGTCGTTGGCGAGGTCGGCGTTTATCCGTTGAATCAAGGCGTCGCGGCTAAAGTTGCCGTCCAAGCCCAAAGTTATTTCCCTAAGCAAAAAATATCTGATAGCGTCCGCGCCGAACTCCTCCACCAAAGCCACGGGGTCGACAACGTTGCCTTTGGACTTTGACATTTTATCGCCGTCGGTGACAAGCCAGCCGTGTCCGTAAATTTGCTTCGGCAGAGGCATTCCCGCCGCCATGAGCATTGCCGGCCAGATTATCGTGTGGAAACGCACAATCTCCTTGCCGACCAAGTGAATGTCCGCCGGCCAGAATTTTTCCATATCGGGGTTGTGAATCAGCGGCGTGATATAGTTGATAACCGCGTCAAACCAAACGTAAATGACATGCCGCCGGTCGTCGGGCACGGGTATTCCCCAATCAAACGACGTGCGCGATATGCACAAATCCTCCAGCCCGCGCTTAATGAAACTGATCATCTCGTTGCGCCGCGACGTCGGCACGATAAATTCGGGGTGCTCCTCAATGTGCTTTAAGAGCGCGTCGGCATACTTCGACAGACGGAAGAAATACGCCTCCTCCGAAACCTTTTCAACGGGGCGGTGACAGTCGGGGCAACAGCCGTGCTCGTCAAGTTGCAGCTCCGTCCAATACGATTCGCAAGGCGTGCAGTAAAGCCCCGTGTATTCTCCCTTGTAAATGTCGCCCGAATCCCGAATGCGCTTGAAAATTTCCTGCACAACCGCCTCATGACGCGGCTCGCTCGTGCGGATAAAATCGTCGTTCGATATGTGAAACAGCTTCCAAAGCTCCTTGAAACCGTCAACAATCGGGTCGACGTACTCAAGCGGCGTCTTGCCTTGAGCCTGCGCTGTGCGCTGAATCTTTTGCCCGTGTTCGTCGCTACCCGTCAGGAAAAAAACTTCGTAACCTGCCAGGCGTTTAAAGCGGGCAATGGCGTCGGCAATCGTGGTGCAATACGCGTGCCCTATGTGCAACTTCGCGCTGGGGTAGTAAATCGGCGTCGTAATGTAAAAAGTCTCCAATCAAATTTCCTCCCTTAGCAGTGTGTTATAAATTTCGCGGCGGCTTACGTTGAATCGCTTTGCCGCCTCGCGCATGGCTGATTTTTTGTCAAGCCCCGTCGCCAACAGCTCTTGATAGAATTCCCGCCAATCGCCCTCCTGCGGCTCGACGTCCTCCTTGCCCTCGACGACGATAACGAATTCTCCTCGCGGCTCGCCAATCAGCTCAAGCAACCCGCTTAACGTTCCGCGCAGAAATTCTTCGTGGACTTTGGTAAGTTCTCGCGCCAAGACCGCCCGCCGTTCGCCGAAGACCTCCGCCAATTCCGTTAAGAAATCTTTTAAGCGGTGCGGAGCCTCGTAGAAAATCAGCGTCGCCTCGACCGTCGCAAGCCCTTGTAAAAATTCGCGGCGATTCTTCGTTGACTTGGGCGGAAAGCCCGCGAACAGGAATTTTGACGTGTCCAGCCCCGAACAAATCAGCGCGCTCAAGGCGGCGTTGGCTCCGGGTATCGGGCAAACCGTTATGCCCGCGTCGACGGCAAGCCGCACCAAATCCGCGCCGGGGTCTGATATGGCGGGTAAGCCCGCGTCGCTGACGACGGCTATCGATTCGCCCGCCCGCAATCGCTCCAAAAGTTTGGCGGCTACCGTCGCGGAGCAATTCTCATCAAAGCGAATCATCGGCGTGTGTATGTCGAAGTGCGTCAAGAGTTTGCGGGTGCGTCGCGTGTCCTCCGCCGCGATTAAATCGACCTCGCGCAGGATTCGTATCGCCCGAAACGTCATGTCCTCCAGGTTGCCGATTGGCGTCGCGCATAAGTACAGCAAATTAACACTTCCCAAAAAGTTTTCGCGCCATTATAGCACAGTCGGCGGCAATGTGATATAGTTTTGCCGAGGAGGGACGGCAATGATTGTGACGACGAGGCACCGCGTGAAATTTTTCGATACGGACGTAATGGGCGTGGCGCACCACTCAAATTATATCCGTTGGTTCGAGACGGGGCGCGTAGAATTTTTGCGTGCGCTGGGCATCGACCTCAACGAGCTGATAAGCGACGGGATATTGTTCCCGATAATCGAGGTCGGCGCGAAATTTCATGCGCCCGCGAGGTTTGACGACGAGCTGGAGATTGAGACGACCGCCGAGGCTCTGACTAAAGCTAAAATGCAATTCAGCTACGCGATACGGCGGCGCGGCGAGGATAAGATTTTGGCGGAGGGCACGTCGACGAACGTTTTCACGAGCGGCGGGAAGATTTGCCGCTTGCCCGAAAAATATTCCGAGCGATTGGCAAAGGGTTTGGAATGAGCAGACGGCTGTTTGTAAAAATTTTAATCGCGCTGGGATTGGGCGCGTACTTCCCGAAATTGGCGGCGGCGGAGCGGACGGAGGAATTGCACACGCCGCAAGACGGTTACGCGCCGCTGACGAGCGTCGAATATTTATGGCAAGTGGTCACGCGGGACAGTCGGGCGTCGCGGGTGATAATGTGGCAGTCTTACGAGGCGGAGGATTTTCGGCTGGAGTGGCGACTTGTCGGCGAGGAGGAGGCGCATTTCGCAGAGGTCGAGCGGCGCGATTCGATTTACTTCAGCGAGCTTAAAAATCTGAAATCGGCGAGCTTGTACAAATTCCGAATCGTGGCGGGCGAACGGGCGACTTCGTGGCAGAATTTGCGGACGGCGGGCGACGGCGCGTTTCAAATGCTGATATTCTCCGATTCGCAATGCGAGCACTGCGAGGTTTGGCAACGGACGGCTGATGCGGCAAGTTTGGCTTATCCCGACGCCGAGCTTGTGACGGTCAACGGCGATTTGGTCGACAACGGCGAGGCGGCTTATCAATGGCGGGCGTGGCACCTTGCGGCGACCAAGCTTTTGACGGGGCGGACGTTCGCGCCGGTCATGGGCAATCACGAATGCTACGGCGTCAACTGGCTGAACTCCTTGCCGACGGGCTATCTGAATCAATTTGCCTTGCCCGATAACGGCTCCAAAAATTTTGGCGGCTATTTTTATTCGTTCGACTACGGCGCGGCGCATTTTTTTATGCTGAACACGCAATTTCTTGAGCTGGACGACATCAAGCCCGGCTTGCAGGGGACGCAGGAGTATTGGTTTCGACGCGACGCCGCGCAGGTTAATCGTCCGTGGCGGATTGTCTTCATGCACAAGGATATTTATCACTACGGGCGCGACGACTTCGACGCGGACATCGCGGATAAATTTATGGAGCTGTTCGACGAGCTGGAGATTGATTTGGTCTTCACGGGGCACTTGCACACGTATCGCAATCGCGGCAAGATTTTCGGGCGTCGGAAATCTGCGCGGGGCACGATGTACATATTATGCGGCTTGGCGGGCGACCAGAAATATCTTGAGCCGCCCTCTGCGATTGACGAGGTGTCATATAAAAATCTGCGCGAGGAGCCGCCGAGTTACATAGCGTTGGACGTTTCGGCGACGGAAATTCACTTGACGGCGCGGACGGTCGACGGAGAAATTTTGGACGACTTCACACTCACGAAAGGAACGGTTTCATGAACTTGCAAGACTTAATCGTCTGCCGCAACCCGCTTGACGGCGTGACGGAAACAGAACTTATCGAACAGGCGGAACGGCTGGGCTTGAGCGGCAACCTTTATCGGGCGTATCTGATTTATCGATTGGCGCACGAGCCGAATTTAATATCGACGACGATTGAACAACGCGGCGGGCTTATCGGCGAGAGCCTCCGCGAAATTTTTACGCACGACGTGGAATTACTGTTGCCGATAATGCGCGGCGAGGTCGGAAGTAATTTGCCGAGCCTAAACGACTATAAGCCGACGGTCGCAAATAAAGACGCCGCCCTTGCCGAGCTGATGAAGCGGCTGGAAAATCTGCGCGGAGCCGCCGAAATTGCCGAGGCATTCATCGAGCATTGGAAACGTTGCGGCTACGGCGACATCGCGACTTATCGCGCCTTCCGTTGGGAGGGCAACATCGTTGGTATCCGCCACTTCGAGACGATTCGCCTTGATGACCTTATCGGCTACGCGCACCAAAAGGAACTTTTGACGGGCAACACTACGGCTTTCGTCGAGGGCAAGCCCGCCAATAACGTCCTGCTGGTCGGCGCACGCGGCACGGGTAAATCTTCGGGCGTCAAAGCTCTGGTCAACGAGTATCACACGCAGGGCTTGAGGCTGTTGCAAATCACCAAGCCGCAATTAAAAAGCCTCCCCGAAATCATGGAGGCGTTGCGGCAATTTATGAGCAAGCGTTTCATAATTTTTTTGGACGATTTGTCGTTCGAGGAGTCGGAGGCGGAGTACAAATATCTGAAGTCGGCGATAGAGGGCGGCGTCGAGTCGCGACCCGAAAACGTTTTAATCTACGCCACGAGCAACAGGCGGCACTTGATACGCGAGACGTGGCGCGACCGTCAAGACGAGCAGGAAGAACTTTACCGCGACGACAGCGCGAACGAGACAATTTCCTTATCGGACAGGTTCGGACTGATAATCCATTACTACGCGCCGACGCAGGCTGAATATCTGGAAATAATTCGCAGTATGCTCAAGCGTCGCGGCGTGGAGCTGGACGCGGAGGCGTTGCGGCTTGAAGGCTTGCGTTGGGAAATGTCGCATTCGGGGCGCAACGGGCGCACGGCTCAGCAATTCGTGAATTATTATTTGGGGCAACGGTGACGGCTAAGCGACCTTGTTGCGGAAAAGCCACGCGGCGAACGGTAAGGTTATCGCCGCCAAAATCAGCATGGGCACGAA
>CALFJE010000068.1 GCA_937877545.1 uncultured Selenomonadales bacterium
CTTTGATTTGCTCGGCGGACTCCTGCGACTGCGCCGCCAACTTGCGAACCTCCTCCGCCACGACCGCGAAGCCCTTGCCGTGTTCGCCCGCTCGTGCCGCCTCTATCGCCGCGTTTAACGCAAGCAAATTCGTCTGTTCGGATATTGCCGCTATCGCCTCAACTATCTGCCCGATTTGTTGACTGTTCTCGCCCAATTTCTTGACGACCTCGGCGGAAGCCATGACGGACTTTTCGATTCGCGCCATACTCTTAACGGCGACGCCCATAAGTTCGGAGCCTTTCTGCGCGGCGACAGCAGTTTTATCCGATGTTTCGCCGACTATGATTGATTTTTCCTCAACGCCCTTGATGTCGTTAAATATCGCGTCCACGTTGACTTTCGCCGCGTTGATGTCGTTCATCTGCTTGTTTATCGCGTCCGAAACTTCGTTGACGGTCTCGGCTACGTGAACAGAGGCATCCGCCGAAGACTGCGAGCTTGCCGTAAGCTGCTCCGACGCCGCCGCGACCTGGTCTGAATTCGTTGACATCTTCATTATCAAGCGGTGGAGATTTTCCTTCATGGCGTTGAAGGCTTGCGTCAAGGAGCCTATCTCGTCACTTGACTCCACCGGCAAGTTTGCCATTTTCAAGTTGCCTTGCGACAGTTGCACCGCATAATCTTCCAATTTGGCGACGGGCGTCGAAATTTTCCCCGCGAAGATTAAGCATATCGCGAACGCCAACAGCAAGCCCAAAACCGTCAGCACAAGGAAAAGTATCCGCAAGCTTCCGAGCGACGCGAAGACTGCCGCCGACGGCACCGTTATGCCGATGAGCCAACCCGTTGCCGGCACCGTTGTATAGGCAAAAACCGTGTCCTCGCCGTCAATGTCGACCTCAAAGTAGCCGTTGCCCTGCTTGACCATATCGTCAAAGTGTTTGCCAAGTCCGTTTATGTCGCGGAAATTCTTCGTCGGCTCGCCGAATTGCGCCGTCGCCAAAATGTTGCCGTCAGCCTCGATGATTATGCCCGCGCCCTCGCCCTTATAGTTCATGCGCGACGCCTGCTCCTTTAGCACGTCCAACGACAAATCCAAACAGTTCGCGCCGATAAAGCGTCCGTTCGCCTTGACGGGCACGCCGATTGACACGATATAAGCCTTGGTGTTCACGTCGACGTAGGGCGCAGTGAAAAACGCGCCGTCCAGTTCGCGAGCCTTGTTGTACCAGGAGCGCGTGGTCGGGTCGAGCTTGCCCGTTATATCGCCCGCGTAGTAGCAGAAACAATACTTATCCTCCAGCCCAAGCGTCATCTCCAAAATCTCTTTGTCGGACGTGACGGTACCCAAAATCTCCCGCGATTTGAGTTTAGTCATGTCGCCGTTGACGCTCGTCATGCCGTTGGCGGTGCTCACGCCGAACGCCTTTTTGATCTCCAGCCAGCCGTTGAGCTGCGCGGCTTCTTTTTCGACGGTCGTCCTCAATTCGCTGTCGACGCCGGCTTGAAGTTCCGCGCTTGCAAAGTAGTAGCTGATTGCGCACACCAAAGCTATCGCCGAAGCCATCATGCACGCCAGCACCATAAATTTTTGCTTGAGTTTCATTGCTATGCCTCCGTCTTCGATTTTTGCTTCGGAAAATTTTTTCGGGTTAGACGTTCAAATTCCTGCCGCGCCAAAACAAAAAGCAACGTGACGTTGCATCCAGTGTCCGCGCCAAAACAAAAACGCCGCCCGCTAAGGCGACGCCTGTAAAATTTATTCTGCGATAATCTTCATGGTCGGGAAGAGCAACACGTCGCGGATTGACGGCGCGTCCGTAAGCAACATTACC
>CALFJE010000069.1 GCA_937877545.1 uncultured Selenomonadales bacterium
AGATTCTGTCGGCTACCCGATTCATGATTAGCTCCGCCACTCCGAACGCCGCCAATATTTGCGTCCAATCAGTTGCGCCTTCCCCCAAAAATTTTTTCGTTAAGCAGAAAAGTTATCGCCGCGAATAACGCCACGCCGCCGATTATCATAAGCACGAACACTGCGGCGGGCAAGTCGGTTGCGGGCGTCGCGAAGATGTGCTTCATTAAGATTCTGTCGGCTACCCGATTCATGATTAGCTCCGCCACTCCGAACGCCGCCAAGATTATCGCCGCCGCTCGAAATAAAAGCCGCCGCCGCCGATAAAATTCCTCCGCGCCGATTAAATGCAACGTTCGCCGCCAAAGCTCGCGCCAATTCAGTCCGACGTGCACGCCAATCAGAATCAGCATCAGATAAGGCGTCGCCACGTGCAGTTGATGAATCGTCATGTTGCGCCGCAATTCAAAGCTCACCGCGTCGACGAATAAATAATTTGACATGCACACGCCCGTTGCCAACGTCACCGCCGCGCAGATTGTCAGCGCAACGTTCAGCGGCAACGCGAACTTGAATCGCCGCCGATTTATCGCCACGTGGAAGATTATCGCCGCCGCCATTGCCACGCCAAAGATTTCGTGCAGGACTTTCGGCAGGAAGTGGAAACTCAGCTCCGCCGCGAACAATGCCGTCAATATCGCGTCGATTAAAACGTTCCTCATAATTTGAGCGAATCGAGCCAGGCTTTAACCTCGTCCGTCGAAGTAATGCCGAGGCGTTTGCCGCTCCTCACGTCGGCACCCTTGCAAAGCTCCTGCAAATTTTTTTCGGCGGTTTGAATGTCACTGCCGCCGCTAGTGCAAACGGGAACAATCACCTTGCCCGCCAAGTCATAGCTCTCAACAAACGTGTCGATAATGCGCGGCTCGGCTCCCCACCAAATCGGGAACGCAACGACAATCGCCTTGTACTGCGCGATATTTTCAATCTTGCTTTTAATTTCGGGGCGGGCGGCGGAGTCTTTCTGCTCCACGTTGGCGCGACAATCCTCGACGTTGTAGTTCAAATCGTCGGGCGTGTAAGCCTGCGCGGGAACAATCTCGAACGTATCGGCGTCAAGGAGCGCGGCGACCTCCTCGGCGGCTTTTTTGGTGTTGCCGGTGCAGGAAAAGTACGCGACCAAAATCTTATCGGCGGGCGCGTCAACCTGCGCGGAGGCTTTAGGCTCGGCGGGCTTCTCGGCGGAATTGCCGCAACCCGTGAAAATAATCATCGTCAACGCCGCAAGTATCGCGGTAAGAAATTTCCTCATGATAACCTCCTCAATCCAAAAGCTTATCCAAACCGACGGTCAGCCCGCGCAGATTGCGAACCTTTTTGCACGCCAATACGACGCCCGGCATAAATGAATCTCTGCCCGTCGAATCGTGGCGAATCGTCAAGGTTTGCCCCAAGCCGCCGAAGATAACTTCCTGGTGCGCCACGTAGCCGGGCAGTCGCACGCTGTGAATCCTTATGCCGTCGACCTCGGCTCCGCGCACGTGCGGCAAACGTTCAACCTCGTCGGGGTGCCCCTGCTTATGCGGCGGACGAACCTCGGCTATCATCTTCGCGGTAAGCTCGGCGGTACCCGACGGCGCGTCAAGTTTTTTGTCGTGGTGGAGTTCGATTATCTCAACGTCGGGCATGTACTTTGCCACTTGCCGCGACAGCAACATCATCAGCACCGCCCCCAAAGCAAAGTTCGGCGCGATAAATGCGGGTGTATCGTTCGCCTCGGCGAGGGCGCGGATTTTTTCCTTAGCCTCGTCGCTCAAGCCCGTCGTGCCCACCACAGGCGATACCTTATTGGCAAGCGCGATCATCACGTTATCGAAAACGACAGCGGGGCGCGTGAAGTCAACCATAACATCGGGAGCCAGCCTCTTAAGCGCGGCGTCGAGATTGGTCTCAACCGTCAAGCCGCAAACTTCGCCCGCGTAGGCGTCGACCGCGCCGACCAATTCAAGCTCCGAATCGTCATTGACCGCGCCGCAGACCGTGCGTCCCATGCGACCGAGCGCACCGTTAACCAAAACTTTAATCACGTTAAAACCTCCGTATCAAATTTTTTCGTAAGCAAGCCGCAAAATCTCTTCGGGCAAATCGGGATAACTTTTCCTAAGCTCACCGCTCGTCACCAAGCGAAAACCTTTGTAATCGAAGCGCGGCGTGGTGGCGCAGGAAATGAAAGTGTAGCCCGTCTTGTCGATATTTTCGGCGGCAAAAATCGCGCCCGCAGGAATGACAATCATCGGCTGTTCGCCTTGCGTCGTGTCGACGCCGAGCAAAAACTCTTTGACTTGCCCGCCCTGCAACACGAATATTTTCATGCCGCAACCCGCGTGATAATACCAAATCTCGTCGCAATCGAGCCGGTGGAAGTGCGAAACGTCCTCCTTATCGAGCAGGAAATAAATACTGCCGGCAGTCGCCCTGTGCTTCTTATGTCGAAACGGCGCGGTATAAATTTCGGCGAACCAGCCGCCCTCGGAGTGTTGTTGAAGGGCGTAGGTCGTTTTCAATGCCTGAACAACTTCCTCGTGCCCCTCCGCCGCTACGGACGAGAACAACGCCAACCAAATCGCCAACGTCAATAAAATTCGTTTAATCATGATTCACATCCTAACCAGTCGCCCGCCATGGAGCAGATACAAATATTTTTCGGCGACGGTTATGTTCAGCAACGCCTCAGCCGCCGCCGCGTAAAGCTCAATCTGAATTCTGTAGCGTTCGGCTATGTCCTCCGCGTCGCGGTCGGTTTTGTAGTCCAACAAGACCCAACGCCCCGCCGCGTCCTCGAACAGCAAATCGATTATCCCCTGGATAAAAATTTTCTCCTCGACGCGGAAGAATCGCCCGGCGTCAATCAGTCGGCTGAACGGCAATTCCCGATAGTACGCCCGCGCAGATACCAACCGCCGCCCCAAGTCGCTTGCGAAGAATTTAGCCAATCGCTCCGCCCGTATCAGCTTGACGTGCTCCTTGTCGATAATTTCGCGGCATGCCAATTCTTCAACCTGCGCGGCTATCCCCGTCGCCGATAAGTCGCCGCCTATGTTCAAACTCTGCATGACCTTATGCATTAAAATCCCGAACTCCGCGCCCGATATTTCCTTGCGCTGTATGAAGTTCGGTCGCTTGTAAACGAATTTCCTCTGCGCGAAGTCGGCAAGTTGCGGCGAATCCTCCTCCTCGACACGACGTTTCAGCTCCGTAACCGAAAGCTTAGCCGGTATCGCGGCGGACGGCGTCGAAAGTTTTTCGGGGGCTTGCGACGCTTTAACCTGCGCGGCGTCAAGCGGTCGCTCCGCTATCGCCAAAACGTCCGATTGAGTTACAAGCTCCGAGCGCACGAACGGCTCCAACACGTCTTTTATCGGCAACAGCCAATCCATAAATCTGCCCGCCGTCAACAGGTCGTAATCGTCGGGCGCGTCGACGGGTCGCAAACTTTCCAGCGCGGACTTCGACGTTGTGCCCACCAGAAATAATTTTTCCTCCGCCCGCGTAATTGCCACGTACAAAATCCTAAGCTCCTCGGCAAGCGATTCGTCCGCGATTTTTTTAGAGACCGCTTGCGTCGCCAACGTCTTGACTTTCAGCTGACCGTGCGGCGTCCTGTGCGCCCCTATCCCGAATTCCCGATGCATGAAAAGTTTCGCCCGCGTGTAGTCCTCGGCGTTGAAGTGCTTGCCGACGCCCGCAACGAATACCACGGGATATTCCAGCCCCTTGCTCTTGTGAATCGTCACGACGCGCACGACGTTATCATTTTCGCCGAGCGTTACAGCCGTCGCCAAATCGGAGCCGGTGTCGCGAAGCTTGCCGATAAACTCCACGAACCGCGACAGCCCGCGAGCATTGGTCGACTCAAAGGCGGCGGCGCGGTCGATTAAAATACGCAGATTAGCCTGCGCGGAGTCGCCGCGTTCGGATTTGCCCGCCGAATCGTAATAGCCCGTTTCGCGATACAAAACGCTCAAAAGTTCGGGCACGCTCAACTGTCGCGCCAATTCCCGCCAACGACTCAACTTGCTCAAAAACTCCTTGCACTTGTCCGAACCTAAGCTCACCGCCGTATAAAAATCCGCGTCGGGATTCGCTATCCGCACCTCCGCCAATTCCTCCGCGCTGAAGCCGCCTATCGGGCTTAACATCACCGCCGCCAACGGTATATCCTGCCGCGTGTTGTCCAGCAAGTTCAGCAGGCTCGTTACGATTTGCACTTCCGTCGCCCGAAAATAATTTTCCTCGTCGGGCACGTACGCCGGCACCCCGAATTTTTTCAGCGTGTCCAATATCTCAAAGGCGGTCGTCTTCGGCGAACGGTGCAGTATCACGATGTCTTTAAATTGCACGGGGCGATAATCCTCGCCGTCGCGAATCAGCTTGCCCGAATCAATCAGCTCGCGAATTTTGCCCGCGATAAAGCGCATTTCCAGTTCAATCGCCTTGGTGTCGTCGTCCAAATCCTTTTCCTGCTTGATGTAGTAAAATTCGGGGCGTTCGTCAAAATACTCCGCGCCCTCCGCGTAGCTCGCGCCGTATTGCAACTGCGCCGCCGCGTCGTAGTCAATCTCCGTGGCACGCCGATTCATCAGCCGCTTGAAAATCTCATTCGCCGCCTCGATTATCTGACGCCGACTGCGAAAATTCTTCGACAGGTTGACGCAACGATAAGCCGCCATTTTATCCTTGAAATTCGCCGAATCGACCAGGCGGAAACGGTAAATCGACTGCTTCACGTCGCCCACGAAAAATAAATTGTCGCCGCTCGAAATCTTTTGAACAATCGCCTCCTGCACGCCGTTGGTGTCCTGATACTCGTCAACCATGATGAACTTGAACTTGTCGCGAAAGGCGGCGGCAACTTCGGGCGCAACGTCGAAAATCTTCAGCGCGAGGTGCTCCATGTCGTCAAAGTCAATGATACCGCGTTCGCGCTTGGCGGCGGCGAAGGCTTGAGCGAAGGCTTTCGTCACGCGAATCAGCTCCAAAATCGGCGCACGAAGTTCGCGCACGTCCGAAATCATTTTAGCCTCGTCAGCCAAAAAATACTTATCGCGCAAATTGAGGAGCCTTTTCTTATAGCCGTCGCGCAAAGCCTTAATCCTGTCCTTGACGACCAGCTTATCGCCGACGAATTTTCCGCCGCCGAAGCTGTCGAGCTTAATCGCCCAAATCTTGTCGTAAAGCGCGTTCCAATCGCCGAGCGCGGTCTTCAAGTCGTTTATCTGATTGAAATCCTTGGCAATGACGTTGACCTTGATGTTGTTCTCCTCGGCTAGGCGGCGAGCCTCCGCGCAGTCCGCGATAATTCTTTGGAGCGTGGCGTCGATATGCGGCTTGAGAAACCGAAACCAAATCGTATCGTCGAGCCGCGCAGATTCGGGCAAATCGTAGGGCGCGGCAAGCGAATCAAGCCACTTGTCGGGATAGGGCATACTCAGCGAAAAGTCGTGCAGGGCAATAATCATGTCGTAAAGCCCGGCGTCGCCGTGCACGTTGCCGCCGAATTCGTCAGTGAAATCCTTAAACGCCGCGTTTGAATAATTTTCCTCAAACAGCTCCTCGACGACCTCGCGCTTGAGGATATTCAATTCGTTGGTGTCGCCTGCGCGGAATTTCGGGTCGAGGTCAATGCGTGCAAAATTCCTCCGCAAGACGGTTTGGCAAAACGAGTGGAACGTTGAAATCTGCGCGGAGGTCAGGAGGATAATCTGGCGTTCGAGGCGTGCTTGAGCTTCGGGGTCGAGTTCGGTCTCCAGCCGTTTGGTCAGCGCGTCTTGAATTCGCGAGCGCATTTCCAAAGCCGCCGCGTTCGTGAACGTCACGATTAACAGCTCGTCGACTTCGCAGTCATTTTCCGCCAGCAAGCGCACGACCCGCTCGACCAACACGCGAGTTTTGCCCGCCCCCGCGCCCGCCGCTATCAGCAAATTTTCCCCGCGTGATTCGACAGCCTCTTGTTGTTCGCGTGTCAGCTCCATGATTAAAACTTGAGTTCGCCGCGCTCCAGACGTTCCTTAAGCGTGGGAGCTTTGGCGTCCTTATCGGCGAGGATGGTCGGCGCGAACGGCAAATCAAGCGCAATGTCGGGGTCGTCCCAACGAATATTCCCGTCGCACGCCGGCGCGTAGAAATTATCCGCCTTGTACTGAATCTCCACGTCGTCGGTTAAGGTCAGGAAGCCGTGCGCGAAGCCGCGAGGTATCAGCAACTGCTTTTTGTTATCGGCGGTCAGCTCGACGGCTACCCACTTTGCGAAAGTCTCCGAGCCTTCGCGGATGTCAACCGCAATGTCCAAGAGCCTGCCGCGTGTGCAACGGACAAGCTTAGTCTGCGCGAACGGTGCCGTCTGATAGTGCAAGCCCCGAAAAGTCCCGCATTGCGCCGAATACGATTGATTGTCCTGCACGAAGTTAAACGTCAAGCCCGCCGCCTCGAACTTCCGCGCCGACCACGTCTCCATGAACCAGCCCCGTGCGTCGCCGAATACTCGCGGCTCCAAAATCAGCACGCCTTCCAATTCCGTTTTTGTCACTTGCATTAAAATTCCTCCTCTACATTTTCCAAAGCGTCAAAGTCATCCTTGAGTTGCCTATACATGCAAAGCAATTCAACTTGTATCGTCAATTCGTCCATGTCGGGCTTGAGCCGCCCATACAAATTAAAAACCGCCAAATCATTCGCCTCGTGAGCCTTGCGCAAATCATACGGCATAGAAACTTCGTCGTACAAATCTGCGCAGCTCGCATTGGGGTAATTGGCGCGGGCGTCCAAGATTTTTTGCGCCGTCAATTCCACTTGCCGCTTGCGTTCGTCCGTGTAGAACAGCGGGAACGGGAAGCAATTATAGCAAATCGTATTTGAATAGCGATAATCCATCCGCAGTCGCCCCGCAACCATTTTGACCCACGCCATATGTACCGAACTCGTCAACATGCCGAACAAAAATAAATCTGCGTCGGGCACCGAAAATGCCGAATCCGTTACGATTGTATTTGCGTCTATGTAGCCAATCGGAATGTACTTGCGACGCTCCGAACTTACTCGCGGCACCAAAAGATAATCCGTCTTAGGCTGAGCTATTTGACAAAACAGCGTCGGCTTATCGGCGAATTTTCTGGTAGAGGCGGCTTTGCTTTTCAAGCGGAATTCGCGGACAGCTTTGACGCGTTCATAGACGAGCGGCATCTTACGGAGTTCATCGGGCGGACAATCGACGAGCCATAAGCAGTAGCGTTTAATCCCGCGAATGAATTCTTTGGAGCCGAGGAACGGGCGAATCCATTTTTCTGCGCGGGGATTCTTTTTGATAAGCTCGTCGCGTTCGGCAGGCGTCAAAAGCAGGTTGCCGTTATCTCTCGGCATATTCCCAAACTTCATGGGCGGCACGCGGTAAAAAGGCGTCGCACGCGGCTCGACCAAAATATCGGGGACGTTTGGCATTAGGTAGGGGTTTATATGGTCGACCTCGATAAAGCCGTTCGGATATGAGGGATCGTAAAGCCTTGGCATGACGTTATTTCCCGCGTTTGGCGAGTCGTTGCAGATATTTGCCGTAGTCGTTTTTGGAAAGCGGCTCGGCAAGCTTCAAAAGTTGCTCCTCGTCGATATAGCCCATGCGATAGGCAATTTCCTCTATGCAAGAAATTTTCAAGCCCTGCCGCGTCTGAATGGTGTGCACGAACGAGCCGGCTTGCAACAAGGATTCGTGCGTGCCGGTATCGAGCCAGGCGTAGCCGCGCCGCATTTTCTCCACGCGCAACGTCCCGCGCTCCAGATAAATTTTATTCACGTCGGTAATTTCGAGTTCGCCGCGAGCGGAGGGCTTAATCGACTTGGCAACGTCGACAATATTTTTATCGTAGAAATAAAGCCCCGTGACGGCGTAGTTGGAGCGCGGCTCCTTGGGCTTTTCTTCCAAACTGACGGCTTGCCCGGTTTGGCGATTGAATTCGACGACGCCGTAGTTCTGCGGGTCGTTGACGTAGTAGGCAAAGACGGTCGCGCCCTCGTCGACGGACGCCGCATGTTGAACGAGCTTTGCGAAGTCGGAGCCGTAAAAGATATTGTCGCCCAAAACCAAAGCGCAACCCTCGCCGCCGATAAATTCCTCGCCGATAAGGAAGGCTTGCGCCAGACCTTCGGGTTTGGGCTGGACGGCGTAGGAAATGTTCAAGCCCAGTTGCGTGCCGTCGCCGAGCAATGCTTGGAACAGATGACTGTCCTGCGGCGTCGTGATGATTAAAACGTCGCGAATGCCCGCCAACATCAGCGTCGACAGCGGATAGTAAATCATGGGCTTATCGTAAACCGGCATGAGCTGTTTGGAGACGACCTCCGTGAGCGGGTAGAGCCGCGTGCCCGAACCGCCCGCCAATATAATTCCCTTGCTTATCATAAATTTTCCTCCTTACATGTTAAAGAATCTGAACCATGCGGCAAGAATAGTATCTTGGTTAAGCAACAGATACGTTTCGATTTTGCGCAAGTCTTTGGCGGGGATTTGCCCGTCATTGTGCGCCAACTCCACGCCCTCGCGCCGTATCCAAAATTTGGTCGCGCCGGCAGTCTGCTTGCCCTTTGAAACGTGCACATGCGGAGGCTCTCCCTGCTCGTTAGCCCAAAAGTAAATCGCATAGCCGAGGAAGTCTTGCAAGACCTTAGGCATTAACGCCACCGCCCTTTTGCGCGAATTCCCAAATCAGCAATGAATTATTCCGCATGTACTCGCGCAACTTAAACAGCTCGTCCTCGGAAAAGCCGAACGCCTTTTGGAAATTGAAATGCGGAATTCTGCCGTCGGCAAAGTCGAAGCCGTTTTGATTGTTCGGTCGCTCGAAGTGCACGCGCACGCACGGCATAGAATATTCGTCGGTCTCAAGTGCGCTGTGCGTCATGACAATGCCGTCAACGGTCGAATAGTAGTACATATCACCCCTCCTCAATCAAGCGCGGTAGAGGTGAGCGGTGCCGTTTATAAGCTCGACGACAAAGCCGCCGTCCGCAACGCGCATGATATTCAACGCCGTGTTGAATTGACTGATAGCCCACATCTTGTGAATCGGCATATCCAAAGCCGCGCCGATTATAAGGCGATTAACCGCGCCGTGCGCCACGATTAAGACGTTTTGATTGTCGTGGACATTGATTATTTCCCGAATAACGTTCATGACGCGGGCTTGAGACTCCAAGAAAGTTTCGCCGTTGGGCGGGTGACACCGCTCGGGAGCCGTGAAGAATCGCCCGAAGGATTTTGGATGCGCCTCAGCCAATTCTTTTATCGATTTGCCCTCCCAATCGCCGAAATTGATTTCGCGGAGGTGAGGCGTCGTCCGCACAGGCAAGTTGAATTTCTCCGCCAAAATTTCAGCCGTCTCCACGGCTCGCGACAAATCGCTGGAATAAATCACGTCGAACTTGTGTAAGAGCAAATACTTCGCCAGCAATTGCGCTTGATGTATTCCCTCCGCCGAAAGTTTAACGTCCGTGTTGCCTTGGAGCAGTCCCGTCTTATTCCATTCGGTTTCACCGTGGCGTATCAAAAATATCCTAAGCAATAAAATCACCTCCTCCGCAAAAATTTACAATAAAATCGTCGCCTGTGCAACTTTTTAACGCCTTAGCAGTCGAAAGAAAATCAGCGTGGCGTCGACGAGAGCCGCCAATAAAACGATTAGCACGATTGAATCCATGTCGACGCGCCCCGCCGCATTGAGCACCGGCGATGGGTGGAGCGAAAAATACAGCCTCGGCAAAATGAATACCAGGAAGGGCACCGTCAAGACGCTCAGCAATGAATAGACCGCCGAGACTTTGGCGCGAATTTTTTCGTCGGGGACTGCCGCCCGCAATGTCAGATACGCGCCGTAAATCAGAATCAGCACGAAGATTGTAGTCTGTCGCGGATCCCAATTCCAATACGCGCCCCAAGTCAGCTTGCTGAATATCGCGCCGCTAATCGTTGACAGCAACACGAAGCCGAAGCCCAATCGCGCCGCCCGTTCGCTCAGCACGTCGAAGGCGAAATCCCGCGTCCGCAAAAATTTCGCCGCATAGAACGCGCTCGTGAAGAACGCCAGCACCGCCACCCACGCCGTCGGCACGTGAAAGAAGATTATCTTCGCCAAGTCGCCCAAGCCTTTTATCGGCGGTACCAAAAAAATAATCGCCGCGCAGAGGGCGGCTGTCAGCAAAAGTATGATTTTGTTCATGAAAACCTCATAAATAGTCGTAGAGAATGGAGCTTGCCGTTATCAAAATCGCGTCGAAAGCCGCCGTGACGATAAGCGAACTTTCCGCGAACGCCGCGCCCGTGAATGCCGTTTCCGTAAGCGCAATGGCGGGCAGGAAAATCGGCAACGTTATCGGGAAAAGAAGAATCGGGAAGAGTCCGCCCTTTACCGTCGCTGAAGTCGTAAGAGCCGCCGTCAACGTGCCCGCCGCCGCCAAGCCAATCAAGCCGAGCAATATCGTCGCGAGGAGCAACGGGACATTTGCAACCGCCACATCGAACAGGATTAGGAATGTCGGCAGAATGAACGTTGCCAGCGCGATTAGCGAAAGCAGGACGCCCAGCATTTTGCCGAACAACACAGCCTGCGCGGAGGCGTAGAGTTTGAGCGTCGGGAGAGTGCCGGCTTGCGCCTCGTCGTCGAAGGTGCCCGCTATGCCCGCGCTTACCGCAAAAAAAATTACGACCCACAGCAACGCCGCCAAGAATCGCGGCTCCACGAAGGCTCCGCCCGTCGACAGGCTCAAGCTTGCCACCGCCGTCAGCGCGAACATCATCATTGCCGCGAACGCCGCCCGCCGCCTCAGCCCGATTACAAAGTCTTTCCGCACAATCGCAACGCCTTGCTTAAAGCGGGAGTCTGATAATTTCATCGCAAGCCTCCGCCTCAGTCTTGTCGTTCGTGGCAAGCAGGATAATCTTGTCCGCCTTCGCGCCGCGCAATTCACGGAAAAATTTATCGCGCCCGTCGTCGTCGAGATTGGCGGTCGGTTCGTCGAGGAGCCAAATATTTGCGTCGACGCTCAACAGTATCGCGAACTGCACAATCGCCGCGCCTTGCTTAAAGCGGGAGTCTGATAATTTCATCGCAAGCCTCCGCCTCGGTCTTGTCGTTCGTGGCAAGCAGGATAATCCTGTCAGCCCTCGCGCCGCGCAATTCGCGGAAAAATTTATCGCGCCCGTCGTCGTCGAGATTGGCGGTCGGCTC
>CALFJE010000070.1 GCA_937877545.1 uncultured Selenomonadales bacterium
AATTCGCCGCCTCCGCGCCGGCTTTCGTTATCGCGTTGAACAGCGTCGACTTGCCCACGTTCGGCAAGCCCACTATCCCCACTTCCAAATTGCTCATAAATTTTACCTCCGAAATTTTTTTAAGCAGTCTAAGGCAGGAAGCCCGCGCTGTCAAGGCGAATAACGCCGCAAACAGCAAAGGAGTTGTGCTCATGGCGAACGAAAAAATTATCTGCCCCGCCATTTCGATTATCATACCGCTCTACAACGCCGAACGCTACGTTGGCGAATGTTTGGACAGCGTTTTGAATCAAACGTTCCAAGACTTTGAGCTGATAGTTGTCGACGATTGTTCCACGGATAATTCTGTTGCTTTCGTTGAAAGTTACGCACCCAAATTCGACGGGCGGCTCCGTCTTGCGAAGACCAAAAAAAATTCGGGCGGCGCAGGTTTTCCACGCAACAAAGGCGTTGAGCTTTCACGCGGCGAATACGTTTATTTTATCGACCCTGACGATACGATTACGCTGACCGCGCTGGAGGAGCTTTATTATCACGCCAAAAATTTTGACGCCGACGTTGTCCAGTGTGAAAAATTTTATGAGATACCCGAAAAATTTTGGGGCGACGCCGAATTTCGGAAAAACCTTAAACCTTCCAGCTACTTGACGGGCGAGAAAGTTTTGATTAAAGAGCCCGTGGTTTGGGCGGATAATTTCGAGGAGCGTGTAAAATTTTATTCGAGCAGACAACTTATCTGGAACGTGGTCACTCAAATCATTCGCCGCGATTTTATTTTGGACAATGAACTCCGTTTCTGCAATATTTTTGGTGAAGACACGGCGTTTTCCACTTGCGAGATTTGTTGCGCCAGAAAATACGTTATCGTTCCGAACGTCATCTATAACTATCGCAGACACGAAGGCTCCGCAACCTTGCCCAAAAAAGATATGGTGAACCGTCTGCAAAGAAACATCAAAGCTTTACGCGTCGGAACAAACTACATCGACGAATTTTTGAAAGGGCTTGATTTTTTTTCGCGCCGCCCAGATTTGCGATACACTTTGCTCGAAACGTTTGTCGATGAAATTCTCAGGCAGTTCAATCTGATTTATGCATATTTCCCTGCGTACTCTTTTGACGAAACGTTAAAACAAGCCTTTGCTGAAGGTGACAACACGGCGTTGACGGCTCATATCTTCAGCAAAATGAACGTCTACCGCTTGCAACTGATACAGGCTCAAAGCGAAAACGCCCGCTTACAACGTGAATTCGTGCGGCTTAAATCGCAAGTAGAAAGAATCGCCGACAAGCTCAGGCAGGAATGACGCGCCGTCGAAGCGAATACCCCGTTGAAATTCAGCAAAGGAGAGATTCTATGGCAGAGTACAGCCTGGAAATACTTAGCAGCTCGCACGGTACGCCCGCACCAAAGCCCGCGTCCCGCCCTGCCAATTTTGCGGTCTCGGTCATCATCCCGCTTTACAATGCCGAACAATTTATCGGCGAATGCCTCGACAGTCTTCTCGCGCAGACCTTCACGAACTTTGAGGTTATCGTCGTCGATGATTGTTCCACCGATAACAGCCCCGCCATCGTCGAAAGTTATATCCCGAAATTCGGCGGGCGATTGACGCTCCTGCACACTCAGAAAAATTCGGGCGGCGGTTCCGCGCCTCGCAATAAGGGCTTATACTTTTCGCGTGGCGATTACGTTTTCTTCGCCGACAGCGACGATTCCCTTACCAAAAACGCCCTCGCGGATATGTACACGCTCGCCAAAGATTTCGACGCCGAAGTTGTCTACGTTGAAAAAAATTTCGAGGCGGAGGCGGACGGCGCGAATATCCGATTGGTCACGCACCAACGCGGCACGCTCGTCGAAAGACCGACCTTTGAGCCCGAAGACCTGCGCAAACGCGTCGAAGACCTCCTGCAACGCGATATTTGGGGGACGCCTTGGACTAAATTCGTGCGTCGAAATTTCCTTATCGAAAACGATATAACTTTCCCCGACGTTTTCCCGTGCGAAGATTATTACTGGACGTTGAATTTGCTCTTCACCGCAAAAAAATTCCTGCGCGCTCCCATTGCCACATACTTCTGGCGCAAAACCGAAAGCTCCTCCATTCGCGGCAAGGACACTCCACAGCAAAAAATAAATCTGTGGCTCCAACCCGCCGTCTTGGGCTTGAAGGGGCTCGATAACATGTTGGAGCGCATCGCCTTTTTCCGCGATAACCCCGCCTATCGCCACGCCGTTATCGACTTCGTCCTCAAGAAAATGTTCAGCATGAGTTTCCGCGATACCATGGACATTCCGCAATTCGGCGTTTACAGGGCGATAAAAAAAGAATTCTGCGCGGAGCTCGGCGACCAAGACGTTTTGGTTCCCGCGCTGTGTACCGCTCTGAATACCCAACAGAAAATTATCGTCATGAATCAGCGCAACTATAACAAATTCATCACTAAGGCTCGAAGACGTATCGCCGAACTTCAACGCGAAATTAAATCGTTGTCATAAAAAATTACCCCTGCCGAATGTGGCGGGGCTTTCATTTTGCCAAAAGACTTTTGACCGGCTCGAACGAGCGGCGGTGAATCGGACAGGCTCCGTGTTCGGCTATGGCGTCGAGGTGAGCCTTTGCGCGGTTTTAAATCGTTGTCATAAAAATTACCCCTGCCGAATGTGGCGGGGCTTTCATTTTGCCAAAAGACTTTTGA
>CALFJE010000071.1 GCA_937877545.1 uncultured Selenomonadales bacterium
CCCCCCCGATAGAACTTTCGCACATCACAGAAAACTTATCGTATCGTGTCCGTCAAAAGTTTTTGTCGGAGATACCATTGCCGCCGCCGCCGCCTGAACACGTACCCGAACGGAAGATCATCGCGTCGCTCACGTCGTGGACAAAACGAATCGGTACGGCGCACCTCGCAATTCAAACGATACTCAATCAGACACGCCAACCCGACTTGACGGTTCTTTATCTGGCAACGGACGAATTCCCGCGTCGCGAAGAGGATTTGCCGCGTGAACTCCTTGCGCTCCGCTCCGAACGCTTCGAGATTCGTTGGACAACAAATATCCGTTCGTACAAAAAACTGATTCCCGCGCTGAAGGACTTCCCCGACGATATTATCATCACGTTCGACGACGATTTACTGTTCCGCCCCGAACTGGTTGAGCGATTGCTTATCGGTCACAAAAAATATCCCACGCTGATTCAATGCCACAGGATAACGAACATTTCTTTTGACGGGGCGGGCAACGTCAAGACCTCGCACCTGCCTTACGACCGCCCGACTTATCTTAACAAGCTTTCGGGCGGCGCGGCTTGCTTGTATCCGCCACGCTGTCTGCACGAAGACGTTCTGCGCGAGGATAAATTCATGACGCTGGCTCCGACGAGCGATGATATATGGTTTTGGTTGATGGGCGTGTTGAATGGGCGGCGCGTCAACGTCGTCGAGAACAATATCGATACGCTGAATTACATACCCGGCACACAGGCGGTCGGCTTAAGTCAAATCAACGACGCGGACGAAAAATTTTTCTTCAAGCACCTGGATAACATTTTGAACGCGTACCCCGTGCTTAGGGACATGTTGCATTACGAACAACGGCTGGCTAACGGCAAATGACTTTGGAGGGATTGCATGGCGCACAGTTACGAGGAGGACTTGCGGGCGCGGCTTGCCAAGGAGACGAATTTGACGGCGCAGACGGGCGGGCGGTTGCGATTCGCGTTGGCGTATCCGAATTGCTATCGCGTCGGCATGTCAAACCTCGGCATCCATATCATTTACGAGCTTTTGAATTCGCGGGCGGATACGGCTTGCGAACGATTTTTTTTGCCCGAATTCAACAATATGCTGAGCGTCGAGACGCAAACGCCGCTCAATAAATTTCAAGTTGTCGGCTTCGCGATAAGTTTTGAGCCGGACTATTTTAACGTCGTGAAAATGTTGCGCCTCGGCAAGATAAATCCGCGAGCGTCCGAGCGCACCGACTTCGACCCGATAATCATAGCGGGCGGAGCTTGCGCTACGTTCAACCCCGAACCGCTTGCCGAAATATTTGACGCGTTCGTTATCGGCGAGGGCGAAGTCATCTTGCCGTCGCTAATCGACGCGCTGCTTGAGACCGAACACCTCCCGCGACTTCAACGTTTGGAGCGATTGGCGGGCGTGGCGGGCGTGTACGTGCCGCGCTTTCCGCAAAAAGTTTCGCGGCAATGGATAAGAGATTTGGACGCTTATCCCGCGCATTCTACGATTTTGACCGACGACGCCGAATTTAATATGTACCTCGTGGAGACGGCGCGGGGTTGCGGGCGACACTGCCGATTTTGCATGGCGGGCTATTGCTTCCGCAAGCCGCGTAATCGTTCGCTTGACGTGCTTAAGGCTGAAATTCACGCCGCAAAAAAGTTCGGAAAAAAAATCGGGCTTATGGGCGCGGCAATATCCGACTACCCGCAAATCGACGAGCTGTGCCGATTCATCTTGGGCGAGCGGCTTCAAATGTCTGTGGCGAGTTTCCGCGCAGATTCGGTGACGGCGGAGCTGGTTCAATCGTTGGCGGCGAGCGGGCTTAAGACGTTGACAATCGCGCCGGAGGTCGGCTCGGAAAAAATGCGGCGCGTCGTCAACAAGGGCATAACGGAGGAAAACGTCTTCGCGGCGGTGGAGCTGGGCTTGCGGGCGGGGATAAAAAATTTCCGGCTGTACTTCATGGTCGGGTTGCCGTTCGAGGAATTATCGGACGTGGCGGCAATCGCGGAATTATCGGCGCAGATAAAAAAATTCTGCGGCGGGCGACTGACGTTGAGCGTGAATCCGTTCGTGCCCAAGCCGTTTACGCCGTTTCAATGGGCGGCGTTCGCGGGGCGGAAATATTTGGAGGCGGCGTTCAAAAATCTGCGCGGAGGCTTAAAGTCGGCGGGCGGCGTGGAGATAATTTCGGAGTCGGTGCGTTCGTCCGAAATTCAAGCGATACTTGCACGCGGCGACAGGAAACTTTCGGCGGTCGTTGTGCAATCGGAGTCCGCGCAGGAGTTCAGGAAAAATTTCAAGGCGTCGGGGCTTGACGCGGAATTTTATCTGCGCGGGCGCGACTTGGAAGAAAATTTACCATGGGATTTTTTGGAGCAGGGCTTCGGCAAGGAGTATCTTCGCGGAGAGTTCAAGCGAGCTGCCGAGTTCAAGACGACGCCGCGTTGTTTCGACGGTTGCAAACGTTGCGGTGTTTGTTCGTGAAAATATTGCTTTCCGCGCAGGTTGCCGAGAAAAAATTTTTATAGTAAATTTGGGCGGAAGGAGTGATTCAAATGCGCGTGGTAATCGTCGGGGCGGGCAAGCTGGGCTACACGATAGCGGAGCTTTTGAGCAACGAGGGCATGTCGGTAACGGTAATCGACCGCGAGGAAAGTCAACTTACCGCCGTTAAAAATAATCTGGACGTGCTTACGATAACCGCCAACGGCGCAAGCCCCATAACCATGGACGACCCCGACGTAAACGGCGCGGACGTGTTTATCGCGGTCACGGACATCGACGAGGTTAATATGGTCGCCTGCATCCTCGCCAAAAAACACGGTATCCGTCACACAATCGCCCGTATTCGCGATATGCAATTCCTAAGCGAGGCTAAAGACTACCTTAAAAAAAATTTCGATATAGACCTCATGCTCAACCCCGAAATGATAGCCGCGCACGAAATTTATCGAATCCTCATGACGCCGGCGGCACTCGACGTTGACGAATTCGCGGGCGGCAAAGTGCGGCTCTTCGAGGTAAAAATCCGCAAGGACAGCAAAGTCGTCGACATCCCGCTTAAAAAGCTGAAATTGCCGACGGGAGTCCTGGCGGGGCTAATCTTCCGCGATCACCAAATGATAATCCCGCACGGCGACGATTCGCTTCAAGTGCACGATAATGCTTATTTCATCGGCTTCCCCGACGCGATAGAGAAATTCAGTTCAAATTTCGTGCAACAGGATTCGCGCAAGCTTGAACGTGTAATGATAATCGGCGCGGGGCGGATAGCGCGGACGTTGGCGGTCATGCTGATAAATGCGGGCGTGAACGTCAAAGTTATCGAGAAAGACCGCGACCGTTGCGAGGACATGGCGCAACTTTTGACGGGCGACAATATAGCGATATACGGCGACGGCACGAACGTAGACTTGTTGGCGCAAGAGGGCATAGCGTCGGCGGACGTGGCAGTCTGCCTGACCGAGGACGACAAGCTCAACTTGATGATGGCGTTGCTGGCGAAGCACCTGGGCGCGAAAAAAACGGTCGTGCGCGTCTATCGGACGGAATACGCGGATTTGATAGAAAAAGTCGGCGTCGACGTGGTAATATCGGCGCGGTTGCTGTCGGCGAGCGAGGTTTTGGCATTCGTGCGACGCGGCGGCGTGGTAAGCGTGTCGATATTGGAGGGCGCACGAGCCGAGGCGGTCGAGGTCATCGTCCAAAGCGGCGCGAGGGTTGCGGGTCAAAAGTTAATGGACGTTCGCCTCCCGAAGTCGTGTTTGGTTTGCGCCTACGTCCGAAAAAATAAAGCCGCCATTCCCAACGGCAACACAGTCCTTTTGCCCGGCGACAGGACGATTCTTTTCTGCTTACGCGGCGCGGCTCAAGAAGTCATGACGTGGTTTAACTGAGAGGTTACCTAATGGTAAACAATCAAAATCTGAACAACGCGGCACGAGTCAAGAACGACGAATTTTATACGCAACTCAAAGACATTCAGCGCGAGTTGTATTATTATTGGCTGTACGACGAAAACTTTTTGCGGGATAAGACGTTACTCCTCCCGTGCGACGACCCCGAATGGAGCAACTTCACAAAATTTTTTGCGCAAAACTTCACGCGCTACGGCTTGAAAAAGTTAATCTCCACGAGTTACGCCGTTGAAAATAAAAAGTCCGGCTTTAAGCCCATGCGTGACCTCTTCGACGATACGGACGCCGTCAACACGCCCAGAAATTTCGCACGCGGCAAGGTTTTAATCCTCGAACGCGGCAAGATTAACGACAAGCCCTTTGAGTATCTTGAAGGCGACGGCGATTTTCGTTCGGAGGAGATTAAGCGGTTTCGCGACGAGGTGGACGTAATAATCACCAATCCGCCCTTCAGCCTGTTCAGAGAGTTTTTCACTTGGATTTTATCTGCCGGTAAAAAATTCCTGGTAATCGGCAACATGAACGCCATAACCTACAAGGAAGTTTTCCCGTTTATTAAGAACAACGACGTATGGTTGGGCACGACGAGCTTTTCAAACGAGATGGTCTTTGGCGTCCCTGAGGATTTTGACGTTCGGGAGCCTTACAGGCAGCGGGCGGCGCAATTGGGTTTTTGGGGGAATTACACGCGCATAGGCAATTCCTGTTGGCTGACGAATTTGGAACACGGCAAGCGTCACGAGCCGCTTAAACTCATGACGCTGGAAGAAAATCTCCTCAACAGCAAGCACAAGGAAATTCGGGATGTCGGCTATCTGAAATACGATAATTGCGACGCGATAGAGGTTCCCTACGTCGACGCGATACCGTCCGATTATGAGGGCGTGATGGGCGTCCCCATTACTTTTCTCAACAAGTATTGCCCCGACCAATTCGAGATTATCGGCAAGATTGATACGGATATTCGCAACAAGTATACTTTGGCGCGCCCGATTGTTAAAGGCAAACGCAAATTCAAACGCATTGCCATTCGGTTTCGGTCGTGATTGAGGCGGAAAAATGTTTACGGGCAGAGAAAATAAAATTTCGGCGGAACATCTTCAGGCGGGCGAAACGATAATTATAATCGGCTTCGGGCAATCGATGACGCCGATTTTAAAGTCGGGGCAACCTGCGCTTGTCGCGCCCGTCACCGCCGACACGCCGCTCGGCAAAAACGATATCGTTTTCTGCAAGGTCGCGGGGCATTATTACCTGCACAAAATCACCGCCGTCCGAAACGGCAACACCTATCAAATCTCGAACAATCACGGGCACGCCAACGGTTGGTGCTCCCGAAAATGCATTTACGGCATCATGATTAAAAAACTCTGACGGAGGCGATTGAATGTTCAACTTCGCACGCAAGGATAATGAATTCTTCGATTTGTTTTTGGAGAACGCCAAATTTTTCCATCTGGGCGCGGTTTTGCTCGACGACGTGATTAAAGACCCCAATCAGGCATTTGAACGCATTGAGGATATTTTGGGGCTTGAGTCCGCCGCCGACGCCGTCAACGAAAAAATCATCAACAAGCTGAACTTGAGCTTTATCACGCCGATTGACCGCGAGGATATTTACGCCATTGCCAACGAGCTGGATATGGGCGTCGACATGTTGCAGGGCGCGTTGCAGAGGATAATCATGTATCACGCGGGGCATTCGACCAAGCGCAGTCACGCCTTGACGAAACTTTTGCTTGAGAGTACCGACGAATTGGTTAAGGCGTTCAAGCTCCTCCACGACGTTAAAAAGAATCAGCGCGAGATTCTCGACGCCGTCCACAAGGTTTCGGACAACGAGAGCCGCGGCGATTTGATTTACCGCGCAGATATAGGCATTCTGTTCGACGAGGCTGTCGAGGCGGCTAAGGAGCACGGAGCGAGCCGCGCAGTTATTCACCTAATCAAGTGGAAAGATATTTTGGAGGACGTGGAGGAGGCTCTTGACCATACAAAGCGCGTCGGCGACATGATTCGCGGCGTCGTCATGAAGTACGCTTGAGCCGCAATGCAAACCAATAACCCCCGCCGAATATTGACGGGGGATTTTTTTACTCCGCGCAATTTTTTTAAGAAAAACCCCCCTCCGATTTGGAAGGGGGCTTTTCTATGCAAGAAAATTTGTCGTTCGGAGATTATTTGATGCCTGCGCCGTCGAGAGCCGAGCGGACGGATTTGGCAGCCGCGTACATCTTTTCGAGTTCTTCGTCGGTGAGGGCAACTTCAAAGACGCGCATAATGCCGTCGGCGCAAATCATGCGGGGCATGGAGAGGGCAACGTCTTTAATGCCGTATTCGCCTTCCATGATAGCCGAGCAGGGCAGAATGGTATGCTCATCATAGAGGACGGATTTGACGAAACGAACAGCCGCCATAGCAACGCCCGTGTTGGTGAAGCCTTTGCGGTTGATAACGTCGTAAGCGACTTGAATCAGCTCTTGCTCAACGGCTTTCTTGTCGAGCGGTTCGGTGTGACGGAAGTACTCGTCGAGTTTTTCAAGCGGGAAGCCTGCGCAACCCGTGGTAGACCAGGCGACGAAAGCCGCATTGCCGTGTTCGCCGAGGACGTAGCCGTTGATGTTCTTCGGGTCAACTTCGTACTTGTTGGCGAGGATACGACGGAAGCGGTAAGTTTCGAGCATGGTGCCGGTGCCGAGAATCAAATTGCGCGGATAGCCGATTTCATCAGCGATTTTGCTGACGACGTAGGTTGCAACGTCAAGCGGGTTGGTGATGAGGATAATGACGGCGTCTTTGGTGTGTTCGGCGACGGAGCGGAAGACCGAATTCATGATCTTTGCGTTGGTGCCGGCGAGTTTGAGACGGTCGGGGGTTTCGCCCGGACGAATCGACGGACCCGCGCAGATGATGACGATGTTGGCGCCCGCACAAGCACTGTAGTCGCCGGTGGCGCGGAATTTGATATTGGTGCTGTAGACGCAAGCGGTCGCGTGGCTGGAGTCGGTTGCTTCGCCCCAAGCCTTGTCCTGATTGAGGTCGATCAAAACGATTTCAGAGGCGAGTTGGAAGTCGGCGAGTTTGTTGACGACTGCCGAGCCGACGTTTGAAGTTCCGATGACAACGATTTTCCTGCGATTCTGCATTTGCCATTCCTCCTTATGGTTGACGAAAAACCTTCGCGGAGCGGGTTGCTCCCTTGTTGCGAAAAGTTTACAACTTTTGCCGCCGCCCGTCAAGCCGCCTTGCGCGA
This sequence comes from uncultured Selenomonadales bacterium, assembly GCA_937877545.1. Taxonomy (GTDB): domain Bacteria; phylum Bacillota; class Negativicutes; order Selenomonadales; family Selenomonadaceae; genus Quinella. The sequence goes on from CALFJE010000071.1 coordinate 7,179, forward strand.
AAAATTCTGAAAACTAAATTGACATTATAAAAATTCGTGTTAGTATAAACGTAGGATATTGAGCAAACCGGGGAGTAGGGAGTAGCCCAATCCCTATCCTAATCCCTAATCCCTAATCCCTAATCCCTAATCCCTAAGGAGGTTTTTACATGACAACGCTTTTGGAGAAAACGAGGAAGATTAACAAGCTGCTCCAGCGTTCCGAAAATGTGGAGTACAGCGGCATCGCGAAGGTTTTGAGCAACGTCCTTGACGCCAACATTTACATTGCCAACCGCAAGGGCGACATTTACGGCTACACGCTCACCGACGAGGAAGACGCCGCCGCCGTTGCCGAAGCTCTTAGCAAGGATAAGTTCGTCGCGCCTTACGTTCGCTGGCTGAATCACTTCACCTCTACGCAGACCAATCCCGAAGGCTACGCCGACGAATCGCCCGTGAGCGGCGAAAACATTTCCGTTGTCCCGATTTACGGCGTGGGGCGCAGAATCGGCACGCTGATTGTCGCCCGCCACGAGGAGAGTTTCACCGACGACGATTTGTTATTGGCGGAGTACGGCGCAACCGTCGTGGGTATGGAAATGCTCCGTGATCGCGCTGAGAAAATCGAGGAGGAGGCGCGTAAAAAGGCGACAGTCCAAATCGCGCTGGCGACCTTGAGCTATTCGGAGGCGGAGGCGGCGATTAACATTCTCGGCGAACTCGACGGCAACGAGGGGCTTCTTGTCGCGTCCAAAATCGCCGACCGCGTGGGCATTACCCGCTCCGTTATCGTCAACGCCTTGCGCAAGTTTGAATCGGCGGGCGTCATTGAGTCAAAATCGCTCGGCATGAAGGGAACTTTTATCCGTATCAAAAACGAATACCTTATGGAGGAAGTTCAAAAGCTCCGCCGCTAATTCTTAAGGAGGAAACTACATGGACGCCAATTTAAAAATCGTCTTGGATCAGTACTTCGAGGGTGCCAAAAAGCTCAAGCCGAATTTCTTCGTGCCCGTGCGCGACAATCGCGTCATTGAGCCGCTTATCGACGCCGCCTTCAGCGAAACCGAGCCGAGTACGCTTATCGTGCCCGATCATCAAGAAATTTTCGAGGGCGACATCCTCGTCTATCCGAAGACGCGCCAATTCTGCTACGTCGACGACATCCGCCACATCACCGGCAAGGGTGTCTACCTCGTCCACTATCACACGAAGTATCAAATCAAGACGCAAACGCTTATCGAAGATTAAAATCCGTTTTGCAATCAAAACCCCCTTCCGCTTTGGAGGGGGTTAATTTTTATATATCCAAATTTTTAACGAGGAGCGCGTTTTCCTCAATGAACTGCCTGCGCGGAGCCACCTGGTCGCCCATGAGGATTGTAAAGAGTTCGTCGGCTTCCACGGCGTCGTTGACTTCCACGCGGAGCATTGTGCGCGTCATTGGATCCATCGTCGTTTCCCAAAGCTGTTCGGGATTCATTTCGCCCAAGCCCTTGTAGCGTTGAACCGTCGCGCCGTCGCGCCCGACCTCGTCAAGCTTGCGGGCAAGCTCTTCGTCGCTGTAAGTGTACCAGTGGCTTTTGCCCTTGCGTATCTGATACAGCGGCGGCTGCGCTATGAAAACGTGCCCGTGCTCAACCAGCGGCTTCATATAGCGGTAAAAGAACGTAAGCAGGAGCGTCCGAATGTGCGCCCCGTCAACGTCCGCGTCCGTCATGATGATTATCTTGCCGTAGCGTCGCTTGCTAAGGTCGAAGTCGTCGCTGATACCCGTGCCGAACGCCGTTATCATCGTGCGAATCTCCGCGTTGGCAAAGATTTTATCGAGACGCGCCTTCTCCACGTTGAGAATCTTTCCGCGCAGAGGCAGGATAGCTTGAAAACGCCTGTCGCGCCCCTGCTTAGCGGAGCCGCCCGCGCTGTCGCCCTCCACGATATAAATCTCCGCCTTGTCCGGGTCTTTGACGGAACAATCCGCCAGCTTGCCGGGCAAACTCGAAACTTCCAGCGCATTTTTACGACGGGTAAGTTCGCGGGCTTTACGAGCCGCCTCACGCGCACGAGCCGCCATTACCGCCTTTTCCAAAATCTGCTTCGTGACGGCGGGATTTTCCTCGAAGAATTCGCTTAAGCTTTCGTTGACGACCGCATTGACCAGCGAACGAATTTCCACGTTGCCGAGCTTAGTCTTCGTCTGCCCCTCGAATTGCGGATTGTGGAGCTTGACGCTGATAACCGCCGTCAAACCTTCGCGCACGTCCTCGCCGCTTAAGGTGCTGTCGTTGCTCTTAAGGAGATTGTGGCGTTTGGCAAATTCGTTGGCGACTTTGGTTAGCGCGGTCTTGAAGCCGACGAGGTGCATGCCGCCCTCCTCGGTGTTGATGTTGTTGACGTAGCTGAAAATATTTTCCTGATAGCTGTCGGTGTATTGCATGGCGACTTCGACAACGGCGTCGTCGCGGCGACCGTTGAAGTAAATCGGCGCGGGGTTGAGCTTTTCCTTCTTGCGGTTGAGGTGCTCGACGAAAGACTTAATACCGCCGTCGAAGTGGAAAGTCCGTTCCTCGCCGCCCTCGCGCTTATCGGCAAGCGTTATCGTAATGCCGCTGTTCAAAAACGCCAATTCGCGGAGCCGGTGCTTTAGCGTGTCAAAGTTAAATTCGGTGACGGTAAAAATCTCGTCGTCGGGCAGGAAATGAACCGTGGTGCCGGTATCCTGCGCGGAGCCGATAACTTCAAGCGGGCTGACGGTCTCGCCGCGTGAAAACGCTATCCGATAAATTTTGCCGTCTCGCTTGACTTCGACCTCCATAGACTTGCTTAGGGCATTGACGACGCTGACGCCCACGCCGTGCAGTCCGCCGCTGACCTTGTAGCCGCCGTCGCCGAATTTACCGCCCGCGTGCAGGACAGTCAACACGACCTCGACGGCGGGCTTGCCGCTCTCGTGCATGTCGACGGGAATTCCGCGCCCGTTATCGCTGACGGTTATCGAATTATCCGCCTCAATCGTGACTTTAATATCGGTGCAGAAACCCGCCAACGCCTCGTCAATGGAATTGTCGACGACCTCGTAAACCAGATGGTGCAAGCCGCGTTCGCTCGTGGAGCCAATGTACATGCCGGGGCGAAGGCGCACAGCCTCCAAGCCCTCCAGGATTTGAATTTGATCTGCGCTGTAGTCGCCCTCGACCGCCTCGACCTGCGCGGAAGCCTCGTCGAAGTGAACCTCTATATCCTCGTCCTCCGCAGGAACGGCGTCGGGCAATTCGCTTTCGGGCTTGTCGCCGATGTCTTCAGTGTGAATTTTCTTGTCGTCCAAAGTGTTTACCTCCAATCTGCAGGCAGTCTAACACAAAAAGCCCCGCGTGACAACAAAGCCGCCTTTGGTCTATAATGGGCAAAAATTCTTGGGAGGTCTGGAAATGATTCTGGTCTTGGATTTCGGCGGGCAATACAATCAGCTGATAGCGCGGCGGGTGCGCGAGGAACACGTCTATTGCGAAGTGCACACGGCGTTGAGCATGGAAAAAATTCGTGCGCTCCGCCCCGAAGGCATCATCTTGACGGGCGGACCTCAAAGCGTTTACAAGGCGGATTCGCTCCTGCCGCCGGCGGAGATTTTCAACTTGGGCGTGCCGGTGCTGGGCATATGCTACGGTGCGCAGGCTATGGCTCACGTCCTGGGCGGCAACGTCGCGCCCGCGCAGATTAGCGAATACGGCAAGACCGAGGTTGAAGTTATCGGCGCGTCGGAGCTGTTTAAGGGCGTCGAAAAAAAATCCGTCGCGTGGATGAGCCATACCGACAGAATCGTTGACGTGCCCGAAGGTTTTATCGTGACCGCTCAAAGCCGCGATTGTCCGATAGCCGCCGCCGAAAATCCTGCGCGGAAGCTTTACGCCGTGCAATTCCACCCCGAAGTTGTTCACACCGTCGAGGGCAGGAAGATTTTCGCGAACTTCGTCGACCTCTGCGGTTGCGCCCGCGATTGGCAAATGAGTTCGTTCGTCGCCGATACCGTTAAAAATCTCAAGGCTAAGATTGGCGGCGGGAAAGTCCTCTGCGCGTTGAGCGGCGGCGTCGATTCGAGCGTGGCGGCGGCTCTGCTCAGTAAGGCTGTCGGCAAAAATCTTACCTGCGTTTTCGTTGACCACGGGCTTTTACGCAAAAACGAGGCGGCGGAAGTCGAAGCGGTCTTCAGCAGGTTTGACTTGAACTTTATCAAAATCGACGCGGGCGAAAGATTTTTGGGCAAGTTGAGCGGCGTGGTTGAGCCTGAACGCAAGCGCAAGATTATCGGCGAGGAATTTATCCGCGTGTTCGAGGAGGTCGCCCGTCAAATCGGCGCGGTCGATTATCTTGTCCAGGGCACGATTTATCCCGACGTCATCGAGAGCGGCTTGGGCAAATCGGCGGTTATCAAGTCTCATCACAACGTTGGCGGCTTGCCCGATTTCGTGGACTTCAAGGAGATTGTGGAGCCGTTGCGCTTGCTGTTCAAAGACGAGGTTCGTCAAGCCGGGCGCGAATTGGGCTTGCCGGAGCACATCGTTAATCGTCAACCGTTCCCCGGACCGGGCTTGGGCATTCGGATAATCGGCGAGGTCACGGCGGAAAAAGTTAAGCTTGTGCAGGACGCCGACGCCATTTATCGCGAGGAGGTTGCCCGCGCAGGTGTCGATAAGGATTTGGCGCAATACTTCGCCGCGCTGACGAATATGCGTTCGGTGGGCGTCATGGGTGACGGGCGCACCTACGACTACGCGATTGCCCTGCGTGCCGTGTTGACGAGCGACTTCATGACGGCTGAGGCGGCGCAAATCCCCTGGGACGTTTTGAGCCGCACCGCCAATCGTATCGTCAACGAGGTTAAGGGCGTCAACCGCGTGCTTTACGACTGCACGAGCAAGCCGCCCGCGACGATTGAGTTTGAATAACGGGGGCGAGTGCATGAGTCCGATTGTCGGGCATATAAATTTTTTGAACGTCCTGCCGCTCAATTACGGCTATCAGCACACCGCGCAGGATTTGCAAATCGTTTACGGCGTGCCGACGTTCCTAAACGGCGAGCTGAACGCGGGGCGCATCGACCTCAGTAACATCTCTTCGATTGAATACGCCCGTCACAGCGGCGAGCTTTTGATTTTGCCGAAACTTTGCGTCCGCGCAGATAACGACGTGACGAGTATCGTATTGGTATCACGCAAGCCGCTTGAACGGCTCCGCGACGATAGAGTTATCTTAACGTCGAAGTCGGCAACAGCGCAGTGCTTGCTGAAAATAATCCTGCATGACGGCTACGACGCCAAGCCGCGCTACGAGACGCGAACGGTTACGGTCGATAAGCCCGTGGACGACGACGCCTCTGCCGCCCTGCTTATCGGCGACGACGCGCTGTTTGTGTACCTGCACAAGCCGCAAAATTTTTACGTGTACGATTTGGGTTGTGAATGGCGCAAGCTCACGGGCAAGCAGATGGTCTACGCGCTTTGGACTGTGCGAAAAAAATACGCCGCCGAGGAGCCTGCGCTCCTGCAAGTGACGTATGATAAGATTGTCCGCGCCTTTGAATACGGATTAGAACATAAAGCCGCCGCGATTGAATCGGTGTTGGCGGCTAAGCCGTTCACGTTCGCGGAGCTGGATAAATATTTGGGCGGCGTCATCAAGTGGGATTTGACGGCGGAGGCTGTCGAGGCTTTGAAGCTGTATTATCGGAAAGCCGCCGCGTTGAAACTTATCGACGCCGAACCCGAATTAAATTTTGTCACGCCGTAAAGAACATGTGCGCCACCGGAGCCGCAATTAACAGGCTGATAATCGTGCGCTCCAGGAACAGGATAAACAGTTCGGGCAGGTTGACGGGGATTTTCGAGCCGAGGATAAGCCCGCCGACCTCCGACAGGTAAATCAGTTGCGTGACCGAGATAACCGCCACGATAAATTTTGCCATGGGGCTGGTAATCGTTCCTGCCGCCAACACCGACGGCGTGAACATGTCCGTGAAGCCGACAATCATCGTTTTGGAGACTGCGGCACGTCAAGCAACTGCAACAGTGGCAGGAACGGCAAGCCCAGCGTGTCAAAAATCGTCGTGTGATTCGCCAAGACCAATGCCAACGTCCCTATGCACATGACGACCGGCAACACGCCGAACCACATGCCCGCCGCGTTTTTGAAGGCACCTTCCATGAACTGTTCAAGCCCGCCGTGTTCAGCCACGCGCTCGCGAGCCAACGCAATGCCGTATTGAAACGAACTCGTGTAACCTTCGGGCAAGCTTTCGCCCATTGCCTTGCCCTCGACAAGGTACTCGTCCTTTTTGAGGCTGAGCGGCGGGATTCGCGGCAAGATTAACGCGCAGACGATACCTATCGCGCAAATCAGCAGGTAGTACAGCCCGAAATATTCCATTAAGTCAACCTGCGCCAACACCACGATTGAAAACGTAATCGACACGGCGGAGAACGTCGTAGAGATAATCGCCGCCTCGCGCTTTGAATAGTAGCCGCCTTCGTATTGGTTGGCGGTCAGCATGACGCCCAAAGTACCGTCGCCAATCCACGACGTGATACAGTCGACGGCGGCGCGACCCGGTATCGTGAACAGCGGGCGCATTACTTTGGTCAGCATTGCCCCGATAAATTCAAGCAACCCGAAGTCCAACAGTAACGGCAACAGCAACCCCGCCAGTAAGAAAATTACCACGAGGACGCTCAGCAAGTCGTTAAGCACAAAGCCGCCGTTATCGCCGCTGGTTATCAAGCCTATCGTGCTGTCGGGATTATCCGCGTCGATGCCCAGATACGTCAGCCAAATGAACACCGCGCCCATTATCCGAATCACGACCCAAATCGCCGTCGTCGAAAACGTGTTGGCGACAATCGGGTAGGTGGCGATAAAATTCGGCTTGCCGAGGAAAATCACGCCCAGTATCGCCGAAATCGTCACGATACCCACGCATAATGCCGGCAACAGCTCGCCTATCGCGCCGCTTATCATGTCCGCCACGATTTTAACGACGATTGTCCAGCTCCCGTCGTATTGCACGGGTATCATGAACAGGATTATCCCCACGATTGACGGCACCAGAAAGCCCGCCAGTGAACCTTGTTGTTTGCCTTCCATTTCAAACCTCCTCAGGTATCAGCATTAAAACCGAATCATTATAGCACTAATCGGACGCGTTTCAATAAACAACCACAAAAAATCCCCCTCCGAATCGGAAGGGGATTTAAAAGCTTCCGCGCAGATTTTATTTATCGTCGCCGAAGGTCAACAAGAATTCGTCTTTGGTCAGCTTGGTCAAAGTATCTGTGGTGTCGAGCTTGCCGACCGAATAATCCGAGGGGCTGTCCATAATCGAATCAAGTTGCGTGTCGCTAAGGTTATCCTCGTCGAACCAGTAGACATCGGCGGAGGCGGTAAAGGTGCGCGTGGTGCCGTTGATTATGACCTTCTTGCCGCCCGCGTTGTTAATCGTGAGCGTCTTGCTTGAATCGTTGCTGAAAGTGAGCGTGACGTTGTTGTTGCCGTCGACGGTCGCGCCGGTGATGTGGCTTAACCACTTCGCGCCCGTGCCGTTTAACTGAATCTTGTCGAAGTTCGCGGCGTAATCGGTTATCACGTCTTGCCCGCCCGTGTAAACGAAGGTATCTGCGCCGTAGCCGCCTTTGAGCGTATCGTTGCCCGTGGTGCCGACGATTGAGTCCGCCTTGGA
>CALFJE010000072.1 GCA_937877545.1 uncultured Selenomonadales bacterium
TTGGAAGAAATTTGATTCAAAGGGGTCGTCGCAGTTGCAGAGGACGCTTTTGCCCTTGAAGAACTCTTTATAGTGGCGCACCTCCTCGGCAATGTCGTCCAGTTGAGTATAGAACTTATCTTTCTTGGCGCGAGCCGCCGAATTTAAATTTTTGTTTTTAGCCATAGCGCAGCCTCCTTACCGGTTAGATTTCTTGCGCCTAAGTTTAATGCCCGCGACGGCTATCAGCAAGGCGAAAATCTCCGACCGACCGCCCGCTTTAAAAGCGGGGGAACAGCTGACGCGATTAGCCCGCCAATATTTGAAACCGCCGCGCCGCGCCCTTACCAATTGCTTTTTTTGCGACGAATCTTAAAGCCCGCGACGGCTATCAGCAAGGCGAAAATCTCCAGCCGCCCGACGATTAGAATCAACATGCAAAAGACCTTCCCGAACGGCGCGAGGCTCCTGAAATTATCGGCGTCGCACAAGCCCGGCAAATTCCCGACGTTCGACAGGCAAGCGATTGACATTGACACCGCCTCGGAAAACGTCGCGCCCGTTAAGCTCAAGACCGCCGCGCAGATAAACATCGTCACCAGCGCGAGGAAGAAAAAGCCCAGAATCCTGCCGACGGTGCGCATGGGGACGGGCAAGTCGCCGACGCGTATCGCGGTCATCATGCGCGGGTGGAGCGTCTTTTTAACTTCCGCCGCCGTGATTTTCACGAGGACAATCAGCCGAATCATTTTGAAGCCGCCCGTCACCGAGCCGATACAGCCGCCCGTCACCGCCATTAAAAATATAAAGTACTTGTCGAAGTCGTGAGCACTTGCGGCGTCGGCGTCGAGGGTTATGCCCGTGGTGCTCATGAACGATACCACGTAGAACAGCGATTCGCGAAACGCCGCGTTGCCGTCGAAGAAGGTTCCTTGCGAAAAGAGCCTGAACATCAAAATCAGCATGGCGAACAGTATCGTCACGTAGAGGATTTTGACTTCCTCGTTGGCGAGGATAAGTTTGGCGTTGGCGAGGAGCGTCCGTTTTAATCGGCGGAGATATTGCTTGAGGCGCGTGAAGTAGTTCAAGCCGAATTCGAGCCGCGGCGGGAGCAACGTGTATATGACGCGGTGATATAGCAAAAAGTTTCCGCAAGCCAGCAACATAGCAAAGACCGCCGCGTAGTCGACATAGATATTTGTTTGCGCGGGCATGAAGTCGCCGCCGCCCGTGGAGATACAGCGCATAGCCATAAGCAACGAGTCCCATATGCCCAGCCCCGCCAGTTTGAACGCGATAAAACTAACCGCCGTCAGCGTGGCGTAAACTTTAATCACGCGCAGGCTCATCAAGTTCATCTGCCCGATAATCGCGCTGAAGCCGTGTCCGCCCTGCAAGCTCAGCGATATGCCGAAGCAACCGCTCACTTCCGGCAGGACGGTCACAAGCATAATCAGGAACAGCAACGAGCCGAGCCACATTAACGCGCTTTGCCACAGCCGCAGGAGATAAGGCGCGTCGGAAGGCAGGATTGACAGCCCCGCCGAGGTCAAGTCGCCGACGGTTTCGAGCAGTGCGTCGAGCGGCGAAAGCCAATCCGTCAGCACGAAGGGCAGGCAACCGAACACGGCGATTATCGGGTACATGAGCAGGATAGCCGCCGCCGATTCGGCTACGGGCGCACGTTGGAACCTGCCGACGCCGAAGCGCAGGAAAATCAGCCCCGTGACGATTGAAAAGCCGCCAATCGCCACGAAGAAAGCCGTTGTGTCGAGGGCGCGGAATTCTATCAGCGCGTAGGCTATCGGCAACAGGAGCGTCGTCGCGAACGTCAGCAACGCTTGGCTCTGTATCCGCAAAATCATTCGTAAGTTCATGATTTTAATTCCTGTTTACATTTGCGGTAAAGTCGCCGCGATTCGGCTACGGGCGCACGTTGGAACCTGCCGACGCCGAAGCGCAGGAAAATCAGCCCCGTGACGATTGAAAAGCCGCCAATCGCCACGAAGAAAGCCGTTGTGTCGAGGGCGCGGAATTCTATCAGCGCGTAGGCTATCGGCAACAGGAGCGTTGCCGCGAACGTCAGCAACGCCTGGCTCTGTATCCGCAAAATCATTCGTAAGTTCATAACCTAATCCCTAATTCCTAATTCCTAATTCCTACAAATGAAAGTGATTCATCATTTTTTCGGTGAGGGCTTTGGCGTCGTCGTTCTTGTGCGCCAGGAGGTATTCAAGCGTGTGCACGTTGAAAAACGACGTAATGGGCACGTAGCGATTATACTTGCGGAAGTCTCCCCACTTCATGAGCTTGGCGTGGAGGCGGGCAATGTCGTGACGCGTGGCGTTGTGTTGCTTGAGGATACGGCTAAGCAGCGTGTCGGAGTTAAGGGCGGCGATAATGTCGTCGATGAGTTGAGGGTTTTGCTTATCGTTCTCGTACTTTTCAATCAGCGCGACGGAGGCTTTTGACATGCGCATAGAGCGGCGAATCGCAAAGATAAAGTAGACTACCAGCGCGACGAACAGGACGTCCAAAAAAATGTTCATGACAGACTCTCCATTGTTTGAAAAATTTTTTGCTTGTGATATATTTTAGCGGCATTTTATCACAGGCAGGGGGCAATGAAAATGAATTCGACAGGAACTTTTTACGGGATAGGCGTCGGACCGGGCGACCCCGAATTGTTGACGATGAAGGCGATAAACGCGCTTGGGGCAATCGACGTGTTAATCGCGCCGAAGACGGAAAAAAAATCGGACAGCGTGGCGTTGAGCATAGCGCAGGCGCACCTCAAGCCGAACGTGCAGATAATTTATCAGACCTTCCCGATGATTAAAGACTTCGCGGAGGAAACGGAGCTTTTCGAGGCGAACACGGCGGAGATATTGCGGATCCTGCGCGGCGGGCTGAACGTCGGCTTTGCGACGCTGGGCGACCCGATGTTTTACAGCACATATATTTATATTTTCCGACTGCTGGAACCGAGCGGCGTGCCGATAGTGACTATCCCCGGCGTGCCGGCGTTTTTGGCGATAGCCGCGCAGATTGGACGCCCTTTGGCTTACGGCAACGACATCTTGACGATAATCCCTGCGACCGCCGACCTCGACGCCGTAAACGCCGCCCTCGACCGCGCAGATTCAACCGTCCTCATGAAGGTTTATAAAAATTTCCCCGAAGTCGTCGACGCGCTCACGGCTCGCGGCATGATTGACGAGGCGATTTTGGTCAGCCGTTGCGGGCTGGACGACGAGAACATCATCACGGACGTTGCCGCGCATAAGGGCGACCGCTTAAATTATCTGTCGACGATTATCACGAGGCGCAACCATGATTAAAAAATTATTGGCGGCACTCTGCGCGGGAGCCTTGATTATGACGGGTTGCGGCGAGGATAAATCTCCTCCGCCCGTCGAAGTATCGCAAACGGTCTTCGCCACGATAACCGACGACGCGGGCAGGACGATAGTTTTAGCCGAAAAACCTGCGCGGATAGTCGTGACCTCGGCAAGCTTTTTGGAACCGTTACACGCGACAGGCGGCTCAATCGTGGGGCGACCCGATTCAAAAAATAAAATGCCCGATTGGGCTAAGAACTTGCCGAGCGTCGGAGCGGTGTACCAAATCGACGTTGAACGACTGCTGGCTTGCACGCCCGACCTCGTTATCGTCAACAAGGGCATGAACGAAAAGCTTCTGCCGATTCTTGAGGAAAATAAAATCCCCGCGCTTGTCGTCGAACTTAAAACTTATGACGACGTGAAACGCGGGCTTGAAACTTTCGCGACGATAAGCGGCGACGCGGCGGCGGCTGAACAGATTATCGGCAACATGGACGCCGAGATTCAAGCCGTCGTCGACAAGGTGCCCAAGGATAAATTGCGCGTGGCAATCCTTCACTCCACCGCGCAGGGCTTGACCGTCCAACTCGACGGCAGTATCGCCGGCTCAATCGTCAAGCTGTTCGGTTGGGAAAACGTCGCCGCCGGCATGACGCCCCTCGAAAAAAATCCCGACGCCGCGCCCTACAGCATGGAGACCCTCGCCGCGCAGAATCCCGATATTATTTTCGTGACCAGCATGGGCGACCTCGACACGATTAAGGCGAACATGACGCAGGCGATAGCCGATAACACGGCGTGGCAGACCATAGGCGCGATTAGGGATAAGCGGCTCTACTTCCTGCCGCAAGATTTGTTCCTGCTCAGTCCGGGGTTGCGCTATCCCGACGCCGTAAAGACTATGGC
>CALFJE010000073.1 GCA_937877545.1 uncultured Selenomonadales bacterium
GGGCGGCTCCACTGCCAAGACCGCCGCGAGCATCGTCCCCGAAACCGCCGCCGCCGCAGAGCTTACCTCCGCCCAATACAATTCCTTTACCAAAAACGGCTTGACCGTCAACGTCACGTATCACACCGTAAGCGATAACGACGCAGGCGAAGCTTTCAACTATAGCGGCGACACCTACCTCGCCAAACAGCGACTCGTTACCCGTGCCCTCTATAACTGATGGATACCCGAATCCCTCGACCGCATCAATCAATCGCTCGGCATTAACTTCACCGACGGCAGAGCCAACGTCAACGAACTCGACATAAAGTTCAGCACTTACACCAACTCCAACAACGCCGCCATAAATCTTAATTTCAGCTACGACATGGGGCTTTCCTCCAAAGCGACCTTGACGATTAACCCCGCCTTGCTTTACAACATTACGGCAAGCGACAAAAACGGCACGCTCCCCAATGGCAACAGAATTTACTCCGACGTCTACGCCAACTTCTCGGATTATTTTACCAATTATCTTGACAGGCTGATTCTGCAGGCTATGGCGGAAGTGACCATGAACGCCAATATCGCTTACGTCAACAATCTGCCCATGGCGATTAAGAGCGGACTTGCCGCGATAGTCGGCGGCTATGACGACGCCTCAACCAGTTACAGCGACTTTGCTTATATTGGCGACGATGCAACCTCAGGCTACGCCATGTTGCGCTACCTCGCCAAAAATTATTCCAACGGCTTGCCCGACGGTTCGGAATACAACAACGCCAAAACCCTCTTGACGGTGACGAACGAATTTGAAGACAGCACCCTTAACCTCGCGGATTACGACAGCACCTTTGCGACCGTGAACGCGGCGGCTCGTACCACGGGGCTTAAAATTGCCGGCAACACTTTGGCGAACTCAATCGTCGGCGGCAAGGGCAATGATTCGCTAAACGGCGGCGCAGGCAATGATACCCTTTGGGGCAACAGCGGCTCCGATGTTTTGCTTACTGCGGGCGCGGGCACCCTCCGTATCAAGAACGCCAAGGGCAAACGCTTAAGCCTTATTACCTCGACGGGCGCGGAATTGTCGACGATTGTCAGCAGTTCGTTGACGTTGACGGACAGCTCTGGTGCGAAAATCACAATGCCCGCGACGGTGGAGGCGGCGGACGCTTCGGCTCGCACTGCGGCGATTCAAATCAGCGGCAACGCCCTCGATAATACAATGTCGGGCAACGCAGGCAACGATAAGCTTTGGGGCGGCACAGGTAACGATACTCTCCTCGGCGGCACGGGTAACGACAGGCTCTACGGCGGTTCCGGCGACGATACGCTCATTGGCGGCGCGGGCAACGGCAAGGATATGATTTTCGGCTTCGACGATATTGACATGCCGGAGATTAGCGGCGCATGGACGGCGGCATACTACAGCGGGAGCGGGCGAGTCGTCTTCAAGGTTGGCGACACCTACAGCGCGATTATTCTCGATAAGCCCACCGCCTCGACCTTCAATATTAACGGCGATAACTATCAAGTCAGCGGCTCCACGTTAGCCAAACAGTAAAATCTGCGCGGAGTCAAAAAATTAACCCTCCGACTTTGGAGGGATTTTTGTTTGCTTGGCGGGTCAGCCGGCAAGGGCGTTAAGGATGTCGTTGCGCGTAATGGCGTAGGTGCCCGACTTGCGCAGGACAATGCCCGCCGCAATGTTGGCGATATATGCGCCGTCTACGGGCTTCAAGCCGCCCGCCAATGCCATAGCGAAAACCGCCGCCACGGTATCGCTTGCGCCCGCGCTGTCGAAAACCTCTTGGACTTGCGTGGGCAAATGGGCAACGTCGTCCTCGGTGACAAGCGTCATGCCCGATGAGGAACGCGTCGCCAAAACGTTCTTGATTTGAAACTTGCGCATGATGTAACGCCCCGCACGTTCCGCCGCGTCGTCGTCGTCGGTCGGTATCGGACTCAAGAGGATTCGGTTAATCTTGGCAATGTTGGGCGTGACGTAATCGGCTTGCGCGTACTTAATCCACCGCTGACCGTAGGGCATGACCACCACCGGCACGCCGTGATTGTGAGCCGCCCTGATAATCGAGGCGCAAAAACGCTCCGTGCAGACGCCCTTTTCGTAATCGGCGAGGACTATGGCGTCGAGGCTGTCGTTGAGCCGTTGCTTGACGAAACTTTTCAGCGCGTCGAATTGCTCCTCACTGCGCGGCGCGAGGTCTTCAAAGTCTAAGCGGAACATCTGAACATGCCCGCTCATGATTCGGATTTTGGTCGTGGTAGGCCACTCCGTCGCGATAAGCCCGTCCTGGTCAATGCCGCTTTCATACAGTTGCGAGGACAGCAACTCAAAATTATGGTCGTCGCCGACGAAGCCCGCCACCGCCGTCTTGCAACCGAGGTTGGCGAGGTTGTTGGCGATATTCGCCGCCGCACCCAATGACGCCTTGCGCTTGATAATCTTCGCCACGGGCACGGGCGCATCGCTGGCGAACTTCTTCACGTCGCCGTAGTAATATCTGTCCATCATAATATCGCCGATAACAAGCACGTTGCACTTGTCGACCTTCGTCTTGAAAAAATTTTGCCAATCAGTCTTGGTCATGAGTTCAACCTCCTAAAAGTTTTATTCCATGCCGTTTGCGAAGTTGGAAGTCTGCGCGGCGCGATTCAAAATTTCTTGCCGACCTTCGGGCGTGCAAATCCTTCGCAGGAAATCCTTCAAGGCGTTCAAGCCCTTATCCGCCGAGGTGATATTCACGACCCAGCCGCAAGAATTCTTCTTCACGCGTAAGGCTTGCGCCCCGATATTGGAGCTCAGCACAGGGTAGCCCGACAGTATCGCCTCGCTTGCCGTGTAGCAGTAAGTTTCGGGCGATATGCTAAGCACCGCAACGAACGCCGTTTCAAACCGCGCCAACAGCTCCGATACGCGCCGATAATCGTATTCGCCCGCGAAGATTATCCCGTCCCTTGTCCCGACCGTCATGTTGCCCAGATACTTGCCCAGCACGACAAACTCCAGCGGCAAGCCCTCCTGCCGAATAAATTCGTTGAGCCTCAGCAGATACTCCTCGCCCTTGATGTCGAACATGTTCCCGAGGAACGTCACGCGCAATTTCCCTCGCGCCGCGAATTCGGGGCGGAAAGTTTTCGTCAGCGGTTGCGTCAAATAGTGCGGCTCGACCTCAATCTCAAGCGACGGATAGAATCGCTTGATGATATTCGCCGCAAGAACCGACGGCACGATAACTTTATCTGCGCGGCTTAAAAGTTGTCCGAAGAACCTCTGCCACTCCGCCAGCTTAACGGCGGGATAACCGCACTCCGCAAATTTCTGCCGGCAATAAGGATTCGTGTCGCTTTCCGGGCAGAATCGCGTTTGGCATTCGATGTGTTGATTCGCGCAGACGCAAAGGTAATCGTGCGCAAAAAACGTGAACGGTCGCCCGCAATGCGCCAGCCAATTCGCTATAAACGGTATATTAAAATGTATCAGGTGATTCACGAAAATCTCCGTGATGTTTAAGTCATTTAAGAGTTTCGACAGCTCGGCGGCGTTTTCTTGGAGCGTGCAGTTCAGCGACGACAAAGCTTCCGTGCATACCAATTGCCCGTTGCCCGCACGTTGCAAGACATAAACGCCGCAATCTTGGAAATGCTTTTTAGCGTACTGTTCGAGGAAAACTTTCGCGCCGCCGCCCCAACCGTGCGTCAGAATCAAAACGTTGCGCTCAAATCGCCGCCGATAATGCTCCCGTATCTCCTGGAAGCTCGCCTGCAAGTTGCGTTGCGCCCGCTCGTTTTGCCGTTGCCGAATCGCGGGGGCGTCCTCGTAACAATATTTCTGCATGACCGCAAGGTAGTCGTGACGCGCAAGGAGTTGGAAAAATTGTTCGCGCCGCTCGTCGGGCACCGAGGGCGTTATGAAGCGCGGATTGTTCCACGCCACGTCCGCAAACTTGACTTGCCGCTTTATAAGATTCGTCAGCCCGAAAAAGCCGGCTCCCTTGGACGTGTGCACGATAACCAGCGACGTGCCGCGATTGTCGAAGAATTCGGGTGCAAAATTCTGCACGCCCCACGCGTCGGCAAGCGTCAAATCGCTTTGCACGCTCGGAAATTTGAACTTGCAAGCGTGGCAAGCAGGACGTTCGCTCAGCCCGTTCAAAAAAAGTTTGCCGTAAAAATCCTCAACCACCGGCTTAAGATACGCCCCCTGGTCGGCAAAGGTTATCTCAAGGTGCGAAACTTGCCAGCCCTTGCGCTTACTGCGAAAATTGACGCGTGTAATATCGTGCGCGGCGGCAATTTCGTCGATATATTTTTCCCAAAGCGCGGGCGGCGGCGTCCCGTGACAAATTATATCGACCGTCAGCAAGTTATCGTAGTCTTTGCCGAGATAATGCTTCAAACCGGCGCATTGGCAGGGCGTCCCGCTGAACAAAACATGCGTAAACTTTAGCGCGTCTTTGACTTGACGGTAAACATCGCCGATTTGACTTTGCGTATACTTGCTTCCGCGCAGATTTTCCAATTCGTCACGTGTCCTCGCCAAGGTGTGCACGACGTGAAACTTTTTATCGAACGCCGCGCCGAAGACGACTCCCCTGCTTGCAAAAATAATTTCGCTAAGAGCCGTGAACGCGCCTCCCGACGAGGAGTGTCGACGAATTTTTTCATCGGGGTTAATCGCCGCAAAGACGTGCGGCAACGCGGCGGGATAGCTCTTGACGTAATTGAGTGACGGGCAAGTCGAATCGCATCGCCCGCAACTTATACACAGCTTGTGATTGATTTGCGGGTAAGCAAAGCCCTCGGGGTCGCGAATCATGGCAATCGCGTTGCGCGGGCAGATATTGGCGCACGCCTCGCAACCGCTGCAGTCGGCGCGATTGGCGGCTATCATCTTTTCAATCTTCATGTTAAATTGTCTCCCAAAATGTTTTTGACGCCCAACGCCTCCGATAAGAATTTGAACGCCTTCGTCCGCTCGACGGGTAAAACCTCCTCGCGGCGCGTGAAGTCAACGTCCAGAATTGTATCGAGCTTGCGGTTGCCGTCGGAAGCCGTTCTGTCTTCAAGCCCGAACAATTTCAGCAGGCTGGGAATGCGCATGGACATGTTGACGCCCACAGAGTCGTTTTCGATTTCGCGATTGAGGAACGGACGTTTGAACAGAATTGAGAACGCCACGCCGTGATAAGAATTCGTGAAGACAAGCGACGCATGCGCGAACAGCCAGATAAACTCCGACGGTCCGATTGTAAAGTGATTGTAATTGTTGAGGTCGAGCAGATTGATGACGGGCAAGTTGAGTTTGTCGGCGTGAGCTTTGACTTCGGGCGGCGGCGATTTGCGCAGATAATACGTCAGGACGTAGCCGCGAGCATATTTGCTCTTGAGCCACGTGGGCGGTTGCGCTACGGCAAGCCATTCGTCTTCCGTCAGCAAGAGCACGGGGTCGGGCATGAGCAGCGGCGTCTGCCCCGTCAAGTCGCGGATGATTTTAATCGCGCCCTCCTCGCGAACGGAAAGGTGGTCGAAACCCGAAATGCCTCGGCGGAAAACTTCCTTGAGATGCGCGGGGATTTCGGGGGCGACAATGCTGGCGGCGTAGGCAATGCGCTTTTCACGCGGCGCGAACTCCAAAAAGGTATGCGGCGGAAACCAAGTCGGATTCCAAACCTGGTCGGAGCCGACAACAAAATAATCGTATTCGTCGGCAAGCTCCTCGATATACGGAATATCAAACCGCGTCTGCAAATGCAGATTTTCAAAATCCTTGAACCTTGATTGACGCGCTCCCTCGCGAATAAAATACATGCGCCAACAATCGGCGCGTTCCTTTTGCATGACGAACGGCAAACCTGCTACTTCGCCGGTCTCAGGCAGAAATTTAATTTCGTCCGTCCAAAGCACCTCCGTGTAGTCCGCGAACTTTTTCAACGTGTGGTGCAGCGCAAATTTCTGCAAGATGTTTCCGTAATTAAAATAGCCGTCCAAAGTCAGTTGAGCTGCGCGCATTGAATCGCCTCCCAAAATTTTTCCGCCATTATAGCACGGGTCGGGCAGGGGATAAACGCCGCCGCGCAGAAATTTCTTGTCGAGGGCAACGTGACGTTGCATCCAATGTGTAAGCCGCTCGATAATCGAACGTCTTCGCTAAGTCAGAAATTTTCACTTGAGGTGATAACATGAATGAATTGGAATTGAAATACGGCTGCAACCCGAATCAGAAACCTGCGCGGGTTTTCGCGTCGGAGGGTGCATTGCCGTTTGAAGTGCTCAACGGGCGACCGGGCTACATCAACTTGCTCGACGCGCTCAACGGTTGGCAACTGGTACGCGAACTGCGCGAGGCAACGGGACTGCCCGCCGCCGCCTCGTTTAAGCACGTAAGCCCCGCCGGAGCCGCCGTAGGGGAGCCGCTCGACGACCTGCTCAGACGCGTTTACTTCGCTGAAGGATTGGAGCTTTCCGCGCAAGCCGCCGCCTACGTCCGCGCCCGCGGAGCCGACCGCATGAGCTCCTACGGCGACTTTGCAATTCTGTCCGACGAGTGCGACGCCACCACCGCCAATTATCTCAAGCGCGAGGTCAGCGACGGGGTTATCGCGCCCGCCTATTCGCCCGAAGCTTTGACGATTCTCAAGTCCAAACGCGGCGGCAATTATCTCGTGCTTAAGATGAATCCCGACTACGCGCCGCCCGCCATTGAGACCAAACAGGTTTTCGGCGTGACCTTTGAACAGCGACGCAACGACGTTAAAATTTCCGACGCCTGCCTTGAAGACGTGCCGACTTGTAATAAAAATTTCACGCCCGAAGCGCGGCGAGATTTGTTTATCGCGCTGATAACGCTTAAGTACACGCAATCGAATTCGGTTTGCTACGCCAAGGGCGGGCAAGCCATAGGCATAGGCGCGGGGCAACAAAGTCGTGTTCACTGCACGCGGCTTGCCGGCAACAAGGCGGATTATTGGTTCCTGCGTCAATGCTCCAAGGTTTTGGACTTGCCGTTTAAAAAGGGCGTCAAGCGTCCCGACCGCGACAACGCCATTGACGTTTACCTGGGCGGCGAAACTTTTGACGAGGGCTGGGAACAACTCTTTACTGTCAAGCCCGACCCGTTGACCGGCGACGATAAACGCGCCTGGCTGAAGAATCTGCGCGGCGTGTCTTTAGCGTCTGATGCGTTTTTCCCGTTCGGTGACAATATCGAACGCGCTCATCAATCGGGCGTCGACTTCATAGCGCAGACGGGCGGCTCAATCCGCGACGACAACGTTATCGAGACCTGCGACAAGTACAACATCGCTATGGCGTTCACGCATATTCGCCTGTTCCACCACTAATCGCGCACGGCTTTGCGTTTCGTTAAATAATTCCAAATCGTGACTATGACGGTTGCGCCGAGTTTTGCGATCAGGTAATGAAGCCCCGCGACCGACACGAACAGCCACATGCAAAGTTGGTTGAGCACCAAGCCGACCGCGCCCGTCGCAAAGAAGATTATCGCCCGCCGCCACGTTTGCTTAGCTGCGCCCTTGAAGACGTAAACGACGCACAGCCAATAGTTGAACACGACCGTCACGCTAAACGATATTGCCGACGAATACAGGTACCAGACGCCCGCCCACTCCGTCAGCGCGTAAAGTATGGCGTAGTCCAAAGCCAGCGACACCCCGCCGACCATGCAAAATCTTACGAGTTCAAGCAGTCGTTCACGCGTCATGGCTAAGCCCTCCAAAATTTACGGCGGAAATATTTTTATCGGCAAGTGCGCTCAAAACTTTAGGCGAAGTCACGGCGGCAAGTTCAGCCTCAAAGTCATGATTCCATTGGCAGAAGCCGCACAACGTTTGATTATCGGTGCCGGGGTGGAGCATGACCTCGGTCGTGCCTCCGCGCAGATTTTCAATCAGCTTAAGCATAAAAGTTTCGGTGACGGATTCGCCCGCCACGATACCCGCAAAATGTTCAGGCGCGGCAATATGACGTTTGCGAGCCTTACGAGCCGCGACCTTCGCCAAGGAGCTTAAACCCAACCTTCCGACGAATTTGCCGAGGCTGTCAAGTTCGCCGTCGAAGAGCCGGGCATTGGCGACGCGCATTGAACGGATACCCGCCGACGTTGCCAAGTCCAAAACAACTTCGGTAATGCCGGGGACGTGGTGCAGGTGTTGATGGCTGTCGACGTGCGTTAAGCTCAAACCTGCGCGGCTGATTTTATTAAGTTGAGCGGCAAGCTCCGACTTCACCTCGGCGAGCGCAACCTTACCGCTCAAGTAACGCTTAAGGAATTGAATATAATCGGCATAAAAAATTCCCTCCTCCGTGACGAGCGAGGGAATTTCATTTGGCGGCAGGACGGGGTTGCCGTTGGCAAGCGTGAAGTGAATCCCGACGCCCAAGCCCGTAAGTCTTTTGGCAAGCTGGGCGGCGTCGTTAAAGGCAATGCCGCCCGCCATTAGCGTCGCCGACCTCAAACAGCCTGTATTGAACGCCCGTTCAACCGCACGATTTATCAATTCATGACGCCCGAAGTCGTCCGCGTTCACGATTAGTCTTTTCAAACAAAAACCTCCTCTGCATGCGCAGGAAATTTAATTGCCCTCCCGAATACCTGTACAAAAATTTATGGAGTTTGATTCGATGAGTCTGATGATTGTGGCGGTAGTGGCGTTCCTGCTCGACGCGCTCCTTGGTGACCCGCGCAGTAAGTTTCACCCCGTCGTACTGATTGGCAACCTGATTTCCCTGCTTGAAAAAATATTGCGGCGCGATACCGACAGCCCGATAAAAAAAGTCTTCAAAGGCGGCGTGCTGGTTTACGCCGTTTGTATCGTATCGCTTGCCGTCGGCTTAGCCATAGAAATTTTGTCGAACGATATACCGAGCCTCGCCGCGCAGATTTTTATTAAAGCGTTGGTGCTGAGCTTCATGATTTCGCCGCGCACATTGGGCGACGCCGCCCGCGAAATTTATTATCTGCTGGAGACCGATAATCTGACTTACGCCCGCGAAAAGGTCGGCTGGATTGTCGGGCGCGATACTCAAAACCTCAACGCGGCGGAAGTTGCTCGCGCTACCGTCGAAACCGTCTCGGAGAACACCGTTGACGGGATAATTTCGCCGCTGTTTTACTTCGCGATTGGCGGCTTGCCGCTTGCGATTTTCTACCGCGCCGTCAACACTATGGACTCCATGCTCGGCTACAAGAACGAAAAATATTTTTACTTCGGGCAGATAGCGGCTCGGCTCGACGACATGGCGAATTATATCCCTGCGCGGCTGACGGCGTTGCTGTTCATAGGCGCGGCGATTATTCTGCGTCTCGACTACAAGAACGCGTTCAAGATGATGCGTCGCGACGCCGCCAAGCACCCCAGTCCGAACGGCGGCTACGCCGAGGCGACGGTCGCGGGCGCGTTGAATATCCGACTCGGCGGCATGAACTATTATTTTGGCAAACCGCACTTCCGCGCCTACATGGGCGAGCCGAACGAAATTTTGGAGGCGGCGCACATACTCGGCGCGATTCGCTTGATGTACACCGCCACGATTTTATTCCTGATGATTATTTGCGCCCTGTTTTAATCAAATACCCTCGGCAACAGTTCGGCAATGTCAATGGTTATCGGCATGAAGTAAAGCCCGCCGGTTACTTTTGAAAAGTAACCAAACAGCGGGCGCGTTGAATCGTTGCGTAAGCGGCAAGTTCGTCACCGCGTCCGAACTCATTGCTACGTTTTTAATCAAACACCCTCGGCAACAGTTCGGCAATGTCAATCGTAATGGGCATGAAGTAAAGCCCGCCACTCGAAGTCTTAACGAAGTCGATAATCCGTTTGGCAAGCGCAATGTTCCAATCCATGGTCGGCTGAAAATCCTTCGGGAAAACGGCTTTGTCCTTGCGCTCCCAATAGCCGCGACTGCGATTGCTCAACACCGGCGACACGCCCCAATAAACCTCGTGCCCGTCAAGCAGGTCGGCATACATCTCCAGAAAACGCACGTCGAAGAACGGCTGAGTAAAGAAGCCCGCCGCGCCCGCTTGAGCCTTGCGCTCCACGCGATAAAGTTCCTCGCGAATGCCGCTGCGATATTGGTCGACGCCCGCATAAACTTTAACGTCGGGAAGCTCCTCGCGGAACTTGCGAATCACGTCGATTGTCTCCGTCGGGTAAACCGTGCGCGTCAAATCCTTAGGCGGGTCGCCCGCGATTATCAGCACTTCCTTGACGCCGAACTTGATAAAATCGTCGCGCATGGGCAACGGACGGGCAAGGTCAATATCCATGGCGCGGACGTGCGGGATAGTCGGGAGCGCGGGCTGAGTAAATTCGGCGGCTTGCCACGGACGCAAATCGAAACTCATCAAATCGGGGATATTCACGCAGTCAACCTGCGGATATTTTTTTATGACTTCGACGTCCGCCCGCAGGCTTGCCGCGTCACGCGGTATAATTTCAACGGCTATTCTTCCCATAAAATTTCCTCCAATCGGATTGATGACTTGATTATACTTGCTTGCGGATTTGCTTGCAACGCGGAAAAGCCCCCGCGTCTTGCGAGGGCTTTGGGATTTTCTTATGTTGGTCGGAACGACGAGATTTGAACTCACGCCCCCTACCACCCCAAGGTAGTGCTCTACCAAACTGAGCTACGTCCCGAACGGCTGTTACTTTAACACACCCGCAACATTTTTGCAAGCCCAACTTTTAAAAAGTTGTCAAACAGCGATCGCGATTAGTCGCCCGACTTTGGAAACATTATCGCCGCGTTCAAATTTTTTATTGCAGAGCCTTAACCAGTGTCAACAGGTTAGCCAACATTCGGTCGGGGTAGTCCGGCATGTTTTCGGGCTTCGCCTCGCCCGTGACTATCGGGTCGAGCGGAAAGATTTGCGCCCCCGTCTCCTTGGCAAGCGTCTCCGCCGCTTTGGGCGAATACTGCGGCTCCGTGAATATCACTTTGACGGGCAACGCGTTGAGCGTCTCTATCGTCGCGGCAAGCTCTTGCGGTGTCGGCTCGGTACCCGGCTCGCGTTCCACCACTGCCGCCACGTTCAGCTTGAATTCCGCCGCCAAATACGGAAACGCCTCGTGGAACGTCACGATGTCTTTGTGCTGTAACATTGCCGTTGAGATTTGCATTTCGTCGCGCAAGGTCGTCAGCTCGTCGACGTATTCAAGCGTGCGCATTCGGTAAGCATCGGCGTTGGCGGGGTCAAGCTCGCGCAACTTCGCCGAAATATTTTTTACCTGGTGCATGGCGTAGGTTACGCTCAGCCACACGTGCGGATTCGGCACGTCGCCCTCCATTATCGGTACGATTTCGGGCGTGTCCGACGCGTTGATTATTTTCAGATTCGGGTACGCCTCGATAACCTTGTCCATGAAACTTTCCATGCCCAGCCCGTTTATTATGAATATGTCCGCCGTTTCGAGCGTCTTCATGTCTTCGGGCGTCAGCTGATAATCGTGCAGGCAACCGACTTGCGGCGGCGTCAAGTTCACGACCTCCACGCCGCTTATCCCGCGAGTTATGTTGAGCGCGTCGAGATACATCGGGTAAAACGACGTGACGATTTTAAGGTTGTCGTCCTTTTTATCGGAGCCGCAACCGCTCATCATGAAGATTATCAGCAACAGCAATAAAATTTTTTTAAGCACGAGAATATTCCTCCGCGAGCTTTTTGAACAGCGGCAGGGAACGCTCAATGGTATCCTGCTTTATGCAGTAGGCGGCGCGGAAATAGCCCGGAGCACCGAAGTCCGCGCCGGGCACGAGGAGCAAATCATATTTCTTGGCGCGTTCGCAAAAGGCATAGTCGTCCGCCTCAAGAGCCTTCGGGAACAGATAGAACGCGCCCTGCGGCTTGACGCACTCAAAGCCCGCCGCGATAAGCCCGTCGTAAAGGAGCTTGCCGTTGCGCTCGTAGGGGCTGATGTCAACGGCTTTGCCCGCGCACTTGGCAACCACCAACTGCCACAAGCTCGGAGCATTGACGTGCGTCAGGACACGCGCCGCGCCCGCTATCGCGCCGAAAATCTTATCGAAGTCGGCAACGGCGTCGGGCACCACGATATAACCGATACGCTCGCCGGGCAGGGAAAAACTTTTGCTGTAGGAATAGCAAACCAGCGTATTGTCGTAAAAATCGGTGACCCAGGGCACGTCGACGCCGTAAGCAAGCTCGCGATAAGGTTCGTCGCAAATCAAGAAAATGTCGCGCCCTTGAGCCTTGAGAATGTCGGTAAGCTGCTTTATCGTCGCCTCGGAGTAGACCGCGCCGCTCGGATTGTTCGGCGAATTGATGATAACGGCTTTGGTTTTGGGCGAAAGGAGCTTTTGGAAGTCGTCAAAGTCAATCTGCCAATCGTCGGGGCGCGGCTTGACGACCTTAAGGGTTGCGCCGACCGACTCGACGAAAACTTTATATTCGGGGAAGTAGGGCGCGAAGGTTATAAATTCGTCGCCAGCCTCTGCCAGGGCTTTAAAGCAAATCGTAATGGCGGCGGCGGCTCCGCTCGTGACGAAAAGGTTTTTGCCGGCGAAGTGCGTCCCGAAACGTTGATTGATACTTTGGGCAAGCGTGGCGCGGACGTTGGGATTGCCGGGCGCGACCGTGTAGCCGTGAACTTGAGACGGTTCGTAAGTCTGCAGGATGTCAATCGCGGCGTCGCGCACGAAGTCGGGCGTCGGGACGTTGGGGTTGCCGAGGCTGAAGTCAAAAATATTTTCCTCGCCGACCTCAGCCGCACGCTTGCGACCGAATTCAAATATCGTGCGGATTGTCGATTTTTTTGTGCCAAGTTCATACATTTTTGCCGATACCATAAAATCACTCCTTAAGTTTTGCGCCGCTTAAGTTCGCCCTCCAGCTCGGCAATGCGCTTTTGAGCCTGCGCGGCAAACTGATTAAATTGGTTCGTGTTATCACGCAAAATCCTCTGATACAAATTTACCAGGGAAGCAAGTGTCGCGACAACCACGGCATGATCGCCCAATTCTTTGGAAAACTCCACGCGAACAATCTCATAGAAAATATTTGGCGGAATATAGAGCGACGCCGGAAAGATGCTGTTGAAATCCGAATCGGCGAAGAAACGCAACACGGCATAGC
Organism: uncultured Selenomonadales bacterium; assembly: GCA_937877545.1. Classification (GTDB taxonomy): domain Bacteria; phylum Bacillota; class Negativicutes; order Selenomonadales; family Selenomonadaceae; genus Quinella. The sequence goes on from CALFJE010000073.1 coordinate 13,124, forward strand.
GGCAATCTTGGTGCTGTTGAAAGAAGGGCATTTTCTGCATAAATTCATCAATGATTTTGAGACCGCGAACGGTTCTGTCCAGCCATTTGTGGATAAGTTTGTCTATCGGGCGGCGGCGCAGAGTATTGCTCTCCTCGTGCATTCGCCAAATGTAACAAAGATTCGGCACGCGCAAGAATCGTTTTGCGCAGAATAAGACTTCAAAACTCCAACCCACATCATTTGAGCCGATAAGCGAGGGGAACGTTATTTCATTTTCCGTCAGCAATTTCCGCGAAACAAATCTTTGCCAAGGTGTCACCCAATATTTCCATGTGGTCGCCTTTTGAATGCGTTCAACCAAATTGTCGGTTTCGAGGGTCGGCTTTTTGACAAAACCGCCGGTTTGAAGGTTGGTATCGGCGACGCGAATGTTATTTTTAAAGGTTTGCCCCGTACCTTCGGATACGTAATATTTTTCGCAATAGACAACGTCCGCCTCAAACTCTTTGGCAAGATTGTACATTTCCTCCAAGGCAGTCGGCGTAAGTGCGTCGTCGGCATCCATAAAGAAAACGTATTCGCCGCGTGAAAACAGCAACCCCTTATTGCGCGGTTCGCCGCCGCCGCCGGTGTTGACTTTCATCTTGGTGAAAATCAGCCGCCCGTTAAATTTTTCCTCGTAACTGCGCACAATGACGGGACTTGAATCGGTGGAGCAATCGTCGACGACGATAACCTCGAAGTCTCGGAAGGTTTGCTCCAAAAGGCTGTCAAGGCACTCGCCTATAAATTTCTCGGCGTTATAAAGCGGGACGATAACCGAAACCGCTACGCAGGTTGACGGGGGGGGGGGATTAGTATCATGTGAATGTCTTTGTTTGTGTTTTGCCAAATAAAATCACTCCTTAAGTTTTGAGCCGCTTAAGCTCGCCCTCCAGCTCGGCGATACGTCTGTTTGACTGCGCCGCGAACTGATTAAACTGATACTGCGCCTGCATGAATTGCAACCGCTGAACATTCATTGCGCTGAAAATAAACGTTGTCAACGCCGTGTTGTCGCCGTCGCCGAATTCTTTTCTCAACAGCTCGTCGAGGGCGGGCGCGGGGATTTTCGCGTAAATATCCTGCAAGTAGCCCAACATTTCGCGGACATAGGTGTCGAGCGCAAGATACTTCACATCGGGGTGTTGACGGAAAAATTCTCTGCCGCTTAAAAATTTGTCGAGATGAGCGAAGCCGACCTTCAACGCGTTCAAGTACTTGTGCAATTTCTTCAAGGGGTCGCGTTTTTGATGTGTCAAGGAACTTTCAACAACACGATAAAAATTGATCACTTGTGGTGCGCGGACATACCGAGGCGCAGAGTAAACCAGAAAACAGGTCAACAACATATCGTTCGCCATTTCGTTGGTTATGCTCATTTTATTTTGAATCATAAAATCGCGACGAATCAATTTCGACCAAATGTTCCAGAGGAAGCGTTTTTGAGCACAGGCTTTCACGCGTTCGGCAATGTCTTCGCCGATTAAAGTCGGCTCGGTGACGAAACCGCCGCGCTGATAGCTGAACGGCTTAAGTTGCCGTCTGAACTCGGCATCGTACCAAGACTTTTCGGGCACGTCGAAATACTTTTCGCAAGCAACAACGTCCGCGTCGAAGTCTTTGGCGATTGAGTAAAGCTCCTCCAAAGCCGTCGGGGTAATTGTGTCGTCGGAGTCAAGGAAAATGACATATTCGCCACGAGAAAGTGCCAATCCCATATTGTTCGGAATGCCGTTATTGCCCGAATTCGTTTGCAAGCGCGTAAGCTTGAGCCGCCCGTTGAATTTGGGCGCGTAGCTTTCGACAATGGCGGCGGAGTTATCGGTCGAGCAATCGTCGATAACGATAACCTCAAAGTTCGTGAAGGTCTGATTCAAAAGGCTGTCGAGACATTCGCCGATGAATTTCTCCGTGTTGTACATTGCGATAACCACGGAAACCGCGCAGGTTGACGGGGGGGGGGATTTGTATCCGTCAAGTTTACGCGATTTTTTTTGCCTGTGTCGTATCATGAAATCACTCCTTGTCTTCGGTGAGCTTGTGTTGACCGAGCATGGTCGTCAAAGTTTCGCGGGTGAAACGGTACGCGGCGGAGGAAAAATCCTGCCCCGCGTCGTAGCGATTGGACGGCGCATTTATCAGCCCGCAAAACGTGTCGTAGAACATATCATTGGTAAAATATTCCTCGCGGCGACTTTGGAGCGTGGAGGCACGGTCGGGGAAATTTTTAGCGTAGTCGGGCGACAACCAGATAAACATCGGCACGCGCAACATCTCAAAGCGGAACACGTCGGGATTGTGCGAAATTTCCAAGTCCTCGCCGTGGTCGGAAAAATAAATCATAGCCTGCAAGTTCAAATGCTCGCGCCCGTAGTCGAAAATCCGCGACAGTACAAAGTCGGTGTACAGAATCGAATTGGCGTAGCTCGGAGCCGCCAACATCATGCGCGTACCGTCCGCCGTCAACCACTTTTTGAACCTGCGCGGATAGCGGCTGTTATAGTAAATGTGACTGCCCATGAGGTGCAAGACGATAAAATTATTTTCGTTCGGGTCAACGGCGGCGAGAAACTTCAAAAGGATTTCATCTTCCAGCTCGGAAAAGTCAAAGGCGTCGTCAGTCCACTCGGAAACGTCGGCGGTCTTGGCGACAAGAGTTATCGCGCTGTCAAATTCGCCGTAGCGTCCCTGGTTGCTGAACCAGTAAGTCTTATAGCCCGCCTTCCGCGCCGCGTCGATTATCGAAACAGATTCGTAAAATTCCTTGTCGTTGTATTGGCTCTGCTCGGTGAGGGCGCGTTGGAGGACGGGAACCGTCTGCGTCCACGAGGCGTAGGCATTCCGAAAGATAATAAACGTTCCCTGCGCGGGCGTCAAGTTTGGAGTGTTATCGGGCGCGGCTTTATAATCGTCGTTGAGCTTGGCGTCGGCGGGCAAGTCGGGCGTCGGCGGAATTTTATCAAGCTTGCTGTCGAGCCAGGGCGTGTCGTCGAACGGGAAGGCGGGATTGTAGGCGTGCATGTAGTCACGGCTAGCCGATTCGCCGATAACGAAAATAATCGTGCCGCTTGGGTGATTATTGGTGTCAATTTTTAAATCGGCAAGACGAGCCTCGCGCCCTTCGGAGTAGCGTTGAGTTTGCGCGGCGTAATCGGTGACCGTCTTCCATAAGCCCGCCATCGACGTTTGCGGCACGTAGTAAATCAGTGCGGCTAAGCTCCCGATAAGCGCGACCAAAGCCGCCGCTATTCGCCGCCCGTCAAGTCGGAGCCGTTGCGCAAAGTCTTTATGAACTTTGAACGTCAGCCGCAGTAAAAACCCGACGCCCGCGCAGATTAAAAACGCCGTCGGCAAGCCTATCATTGCGCGGATAAATTCGCCCGCCTCGCGCCAATTCGTCAGGTAAATCGCCATGAGCGACGCCGGCGATAAACAATGCCACGTCAGGCAATAGTAAATCAGCTCGACCAGCGGTATCAGCCAAAAAATTAAGTTCAACGCGCAGATTATCGGCGGCGAACGCAAAAGTATCGTCGCGGCTGTCAGGAAAATGAAAATCGCCGTCCCGACCGCGAAGTCGTAATAAATCAGCGACATGAACCATTGCCGTTGATAAGTCCACGTGTACAGCAACGGGAACATAACCAGCCACGCCAGCCCCGTTAATAAGTTCGGCAACAGCGGGCGCGAAAACAGCTCCGTGCGGGCGGCGTATTGAATCAGCCACAACAGCACGAGCGTCGCGGGTAACGGCGGCAAAAAATATTGCGGCGCGGCAGGCTGTCCTATGTCGATATAGAACACTTCGCAGAGGTAATAATACAACGCCGCATAAGCCAAATATTTTTTCGTATAAGACATAACTCAGCCGACAATCATATTGACGAGCCAAATCGCAAGCGGAATCGTGACGCAGGCGATACCGATAAAGTCAATGTAGACGCCCGTCTTAATCATTTTTGTAATCGGGACGTAGCCTGAGGCGTAGACAATGGCATTGGGCGGCGTCGACACCGGCAACATAAATCCGAGCGAGGCACTAAGCGCGATACCCACCGACACGGGTACGGGGCTGAGTCCCGCCGAAACCGCGATTGTAATTGCGAGCGGTCCGATCATGTTGGTCGCCGCCGTGTGAGAGGTAAGCTCCGACAACAGCAAAGCCAACACCGAGAACACCGCCACCAATACGACTTGCGAGACCGCGCCGCCCATTGCTCCGACGATTAAATCGCCTATCCATTGCGATAAGCCCGTCTTGTACATCATGCCGCCCATTGCCAAGCCGCCGCCGAATAAAATCAGCGTGCCCCATTCTATGCCCGCCGAAGCCTCTTTCCACGTGATTGTGAATTCGCGCTTGGCAAAGTTCACCGGCAACAGGAACAGCAACAACGCGCCCGCCATTGCCGCGATAGCCTCAGGGAACAGCGTATTGTACATTTTGAGTATCGGGCTGGTCGCGCCCAAGAATATGTTCAGGAAGCCGGGGATTATCCACAGCGCAACCGCCAACATGAACGCGCACAGCGTATTTTTTTGCGCCCGCGTCCACTTTCCGAGTTCGGAGATTCGCGCCCGTATGAATTCCTCCGCGCCGTCAATCTTATCAACGTCCGCAGGGAACATCTTCGACAGCACGACGTAGGCGATTATGAAATAAAACACCATAGCCAGGAAGCCCCAAATCATCCACTCAAAAAACGACACGTGAATATTTTGCATTGAATCCAAAAAGCCCAGCATTATCAAGTTTGGCGGCGTGCCGATTGGCGTAAGTACCCCGCCGATTGACGCCGAGTAAGCCGTCATGAGCATAAGCCCCGTTGCGTATTTGTACTCCGATAAATCAATTTCGCGCCCGTTCGCCGCCATCATGTCTTTAATCGAATTGAGCAAGCCCAGGCAAATCGGGAACATCATCGCCGCCGTAGCCGTATTGCTCACCCAGCCCGAACATAAAGCCGTTGCCAAGCCGATAGCCAAAAATATTCTGCGCGGATTGGAGCCGACCCACGAACGCGACAGTAGCCAATAGGCGAAACGCTTATCCAGCCCGTGCATCATCATCGCCTTAGCCAAAATGAAGCCGCCCATAAACAAAAATATCATCGGGTTGGAAAATGCCGCGAACGCCGCGCTTGCCTTTATCGCGCCCGTGACTACCGCCAGCGTCGGACCGAGTAGCGACGTGACGGGGATTGGCACCGGCTCCGTTATCCACCACAGCGCGACGAGCACCATTATCGCCAAAAGTTTGTGCGCCTCCAACGTCAGCGCGTCAATCGGTGTCAGCATGACCGCCACCGCCAATATCGGTCCGAATATCATTCCGAAAGTCCGCCGCCGTCGGTCGAAAGCCTGTTCCGCCTCCTTGATTAGTTTCGCCTCCGAGCTTTTGTCTTGCATTGATATTCGCCTCCCTTTTTGGTAAAGTTTAGCAAACGCCGCGCAGATTGGCAACGCAAAGGGGGAATGTTTATGACGGTACGGGAATTGCTTGACGAGTTGAAGCAGATAAATCAGGAGCGATTGTTGGAGGCTCACCACGACGATTTTTATTTTCAAACGTTCGAGGACATCGACGCGCTGAACAAGGTTATCCTCTTGATAGACCACTTGAACAAAAAAAATCCGTCCGATAAAGTGACGGTCGCCGAACTTTGGGAAGTGGCGGAAATTGACAGCTGAAAAGAAGCCCCGAAGCTTTTTACAAGCTCCGAGGCTTTTTTTACGGCGTCACCACGAAATTTATATTCAACAGCGCGGGGCGCGAGGCGGCGAATAAGGTTATCCTCTTGATAAATTACTTGAACAAAAAAAATCCGTCCGATAAGGTGACGGTCGCCGAACTTTGGGAAGTGGCGGAGATTGACAGCTGAAAAGAAGCCCCGAAGCTTTTTACAAGCTCCGAGGCTTTTTTTACGGCGTCACCACGAAATTTATATTCAACAGCGCGGGGCGCGAGGCGGCGAATA
>CALFJE010000074.1 GCA_937877545.1 uncultured Selenomonadales bacterium
ATTGTTGCTTGAGGAATTGCGAGCCTGATTGAACGCGCTTTGCAATGCGCTGTAGTTTGTCGCGCCGACGGCTTTAAAAGTTGCCTCCGCGCAGATTAAATCGGGGGAACAGCAGTCGTGCCGTACCCGCCGATATTGGAAGCCGTCAAGCCGCGCCGAGATGCCGCGCAAAAAAATTCCCCGCCGCTTTGACGGGGATTAAACATTTCGAGGAGAGTTTACTTTAAGCCGAGCTTTTTATCGAAGTAGTCGAGGGCATAATCCTTATTTAGAGCGAGCCAAGCCGCGTCGCGCCACTGCCCGTCGATTTTGAATTGGTCGAGCCCCTCGGTGTTCATCTGATAATCGATGCCCGCCTTGGCGCAGAAATTTGCCATAATCGCGTTGGCGTCGCCGCTTGAGGTGTCAATGATTTGCCCGTGCGTGCCGTCGTTTTGTCCGTAGTAGCGTTCAACCCACATCATCGCGATTGACCTGTCGAAGATATTGCCGCCCGCCACTTCGTCGAGTTCGGCGTCGTTGAGCAGTTCGTCTTTAAATTTTTCCTCTGTCATTGTTATCAGCCTCCAAAGTTCCTTCTGCCCATTATACGCCAAGGTTGCGATTTTGTTACAAAAAATTTTCGCGCTGTGCTAAAATATTTTTCGACTAACTGAACGGGAGGAAATGCTTTGTTTGTCAAAGGTGAGCTTGAGAAAATCGAAAATAAAATTCTGCGCGGCGAACGTTTGAGTCGCGAAGACGGGCTGGCTTTGTTTGCGTGCAATGAATTGAGTTGGCTGGGAGCCTTAGCCGACCACGTGAGGCGTCGAATCAGCGGCGACACGGTTTATTACAACGTCAACTGCCACGTGAATCTTACTAACATCTGCGCGGCGCGTTGTAAGTTCTGCGCGTTCGGGCGCGGCGTCGAAGACCGGGGAGCTTACGCCATGACGCCGGACGACGCGATTAACCTGGTGACCGAGGCTAGCCGCGACCCGCACTTGACGGGCTTGCATATAGTGAGCGGTTTGCACCCCACCTGGAGCTTTGAACACTATCTGGCGTTCGTTGACACCTTGCATAAAAAATTCCCCGCGTTGCATATCAAAGGCTTCACGGGCGTCGAGATTCAACACTTCGCGAACATATCGGGGCTTGGCGTCGAGGAGGTCTTGCTTCGGCTGAAAGAGGTCGGGCTTGAGACGATAGCAGGCGGCGGCGCGGAGATTCTTTCCGACCGCGTGAGGAACCTCCTTTGCCCGAAGAAGGCAACCGCTGCTCAATGGCTTAACGTCGCGAGGACGGCTCATAAGCTCGGTATCAAGACGAACGCTTCAATGCTCTACGGACACATTGAGACGTTGGCTGAACGCGTCGACCACTTGCTGACGTTGCGCGAGCTTCAAGACGAGACGGGCGGCTTCCAAACGTTTATCTGCTTCCCGTTCCTGCCGAAGAACACCGCGCTTGAACATGAAATTAAGCAAACGTCAATGTGGGATGACTTGCGGACGATAGCGATAGCGCGGCTCATGCTGGACAACTTCCCGAACGTCAAAGCGTATTGGGTGATGTTGACGGTGCCGGTCGCGCAGGTTGCGTTGAGCTTCGGAGCAAACGACATCGACGGGACAATCCACCGCGAGAACATTTTGCACGAGGCGGGAGCGACTTCGCCGAGGAGTCTTGCCGAGGACGAAATCATCAGAATCATACGCGAGGCGGGGCGAATTCCCGTAGCGACGGGGGGCAAGTTATGAACACCTTGGAGCTTGCAAAGGATAAAATTTCTTTGGGGCAACGTCTCAATCGCGACGAGGCTCTTGCGCTTTACGAGGACAACGATTTGCTTTACCTCGCCGAATCTGCGCGGAGGCTTAAGGAATTTCACAGCGGCAAGAAAGTTTTTTACGTCTTCAACCGCCACATTAACCTAACCAACGTCTGCAAGGCGAATTGTCCGTTATGCGCTTATCAGTGTCGAAGCGGCGACAATCGCGCTTTCACGCTTGAGCTTTCCGATGTGGAGAAAATCCTCCGTGACGCCGCGCAGGTTAGTGAAGTCCATATCGTCAGCTCGTTGCACCCCGATAAAGACTTCAGCTATTACGTCGACACTGTTAAGCTTGTGCGGAAGACTTTGCCGTACGTCGGGATTAACGCGTTCACTCCCGTTGAAATCGTCAACTTCGCGCAGATTAGCGGCAAGAGCGTCGTCGAGGTCTTAAGCGTCTTGATTGGCGCGGGCGTGACCAGTTTGGCGGGCGGCGGAGCAGAAATTCTTTCCGACCGCGTGCGCGAAATCATCTGCCCGAAAAAATGTTCTGCCTCCGAATGGCTCAACGTCATGCGGACGGCTCACACCCTCGGCTTGCGGACGAACGCTTCGATGATGTACGGGCACGTCGAAACGATTGAGGAGCGCATTGAACATTTGCTGACGTTGCGTGACTTGCAGGACGAAACGGGCGGCTTCGTGGCGATGATGTTATTCCCCTTCCACCCGGACAACACGGAGCTCGGCAAACGATTCAACTTGCGGCGCGTCGGCTCGTGGGAAGATTTGAAAATGCTTGCGCTGTCGAGGTTGGTGCTGGACAACTTCGCGCACTTCAAGGCGTTTTGGGTCATGCTGACGTTGCCAATCGCGCAACTGGCTTTGAGCTTCGGCGCGGACGATTTGGACGGCACAATCGGCGAAGAGAAGATAATCCACGCGGCAGGCGCAAAAGCCTCGGCGGGCATAACGCGTCAACAGCTGGAGAAAATTATCGCAGAGGTCGGCTATCGTCCCGTCGAACGCGACAGCTTTTATAACGAGGTGATTTGAATGGCGGCATTGGACGATTTGATTAAGCTGATTCAAGATGACGACCTGCGCGGGCGGCTCAAGGCGGAATTCGATAAGCTCCGTCGGCGAAAGAAGTTCGGGCTGGTCTTTGAATCGCATGTTGAGGAAGCCTGCAAGCCGATTTATCCCGCGCTAACCGAACTCGACGACGTAAGCCGTGCGCCCGACTCCGACTTATGGCACGTGCTCATTGAGGCGGAAAATTTTCACGCCCTCCAACTGCTAAAGTATCTCTACGCCGGCAAAGTCGATTGCATTTACATTGACCCACCCTATAACACCGGCGCACGCGATTGGAAGTACAACAACGACTATGTCGACGCGACGGACACCTTCCGCCACAGCAAATGGCTTTCGATGATGGAACGGCGTCTCGTCCTCGCCAAGGAGCTTTTATCGGACAGCGGCGCGATTTTTATTTCTATCGACGATAACGAACAGGCAACCCTCAAACTCCTCTGCGATGACGTGTTCGGCGCAAGTAATTTCGTCTCGTCGCTTCCGTGGCAGTCGCGGCAATCACTCCAGAACGATACCGACTTGAGCATCAATCATGAGTTCATTGTTGTTTACGCGAAGAAACGCCGCATGAAAGACCGCCGCTTGAAACCGTCGAACGCTGACCGCTGGCACTCGATAAAAGAATTCGCATTCAATCCGTTGCCGATTGATGAATCGAAATTCTCCAACCCCGACGACGACCCGCGAGGTGCATGGAAAGCTGACCCCTTCGACGCGCCGAACGTCCGCCCAAATTTGACTTACCCGATAACGAATCCGAACACCAGCGAAATTTTTTTGCCGCCTAAAGGACGTTGCTGGCGGGTATCGCCCGAAAAGTTTGCAGCGTTGCTGGCAGACGAGCGAATCGTTTTCGGCAAGACGGGCAAGACAAAGCCTCAACTGAAAGTTTTCTTGAGCGAACAGAAATTCCTCGGCACCGTTCCGAATTCGTGGTTCGACGCTGAAAGCTACGGAACAGCTACGGAGGGCACTAAGCTTTTGCAAAAGATTTTCGGCGACGAAAAAACTTTCGCAACCCCGAAGCCGCCGCGTCTTATCGAAAAGATTTTACGAATGGCAACGAACAAACCCGACGCGCTGATTGTAGACTTCTTCGCGGGTAGCGGCACGACTTTGCACGCGGTCAATCTGCTCAATGCTTTGGACGGCGGCAAGCGGCGTTGCATACTGGTCACCAACAACGAAGTTTCCGACGCCGAGGAAAAGTCTCTGCGCAAACAAGGCTTGACGCCCGCTGACGACGCTTGGCAAGCTTTGGGGATAGCGCGGCACGTGACGTGGGCAAGGACGCGTTGCAGTATCGAGGGGCACGACATCAACGGCACGCCGCTCAAAGGCAACTACCTCGGCACGGATTTGGCAATGGCTGACGGCTTCAAATCGAACGCGATTTTCTTCAAGCTGACTTATCTGGAGAGGGATGACGTTGCGCTGGGCAGGTCGTTCAAAGAATTGTTGCCTGTGCTGTGGCTGAAGGCGGGCGGTATCGGCAAATGCCCGACGCTCGACACGGAGGAGCCGTTCAAAATCTTTGCCGCGAATAAATTTGCCGTGCTGCTCGACGAAAGACGCTTCAAGGAATTTGCGGAGGCGTTGCGTGTCGAAGAGGAGGTCGAAACAATTTTTATCGCGACGGGCTCAAAGGCGACGCTGAACAAAATGCGCGAGCTCTTGAACGTCCCGCGAGCTGTTCGGCTGTACGGCGATTATCTGAAGCATTTCCGCGCCAAGGAGGTCACGCGATGAAAATCAATTTGCTACCCTTTCAAGACGCCGCACGAATCGATTTGCGCGACGCCCTCGACGACGCCCGCCACAACTACGACAGACGCCATAAGCCGCAGATAATATCGTTCACGGCGGCGACGGGTGCGGGCAAGACGATTATCCTCATCTCGTTGGTTGAGAGCGTTTACCTCGGAGACGACACTTATCCCGCGCAGGACGACGCAATTTTTATTTGGCTGAGCGATTCGCCCGAACTCAACGAACAATCGCGCAAGAAGTTCTTCGACCACGCGGACGACTTCCTACGCGATAAGCTCCTCACGATAACCGACGAGACCTTTGACGGCGAGACGCTGGAAGACGGGCGGATTTACTTCCTCAACACGCAAAAGCTTTCGCGGACGAGCAACCTGACGCGGCAGTCGGACATGCGGCAATTCACGATATGGGAGACGTTGCAGCGGACGGCTGAGGAAAAATCTGCGCGGCTGTATCTGATAATCGACGAGGCACATCGCGGCGCGAAGAATCACAATGACGCGACGACCATCATGCAGAAATTCATCAAGGGCAGCGTCGACGACGGGCTGAAGCCGTTGCCTGTGGTTATCGGAGTGTCGGCGACGATTGAACGCTTTAACGAACTTGTCAAAGGCGCGGGCGCGACGATAAACAACTGCGCGGTGTCGAATGAGATTGTGCGCGAGGCGGGCTTGCTTAAGGACAGGATAATCGTCATCTACCCCGACGCCGGCGATAAGGAAATGTCTATGCTGACGGCGGCGGCTCAAGATTGGCTGAGCAAGCGCGAACATTGGCTGGCGTATGATTCGGCGGTTAAGCCCGTCTTTATCGTGCAAGTGCAGAGTGGCACGGGCAACAGCATTTCGGATACCGACCTGGACGAATGCTTGAAGACAATCGAGACGGCGACGGGCGAACGCTTTAACGTCGGCGAAGTGGTTCATACGTTCGGGGACGCGGGCGACTTGACGATAAACGGTTTGCTGGTCACGTATCGCGAGCCGTCACGAATCACGGAGGACGACGCGATTAAGATTGTGCTGTTCAAGGAAAATCTTTCGACGGGCTGGGATTGTCCGCGAGCCGAAACGATGATGTCCTTCCGCCGAGCGACCGACGCCACGTATATCGCGCAACTGATCGGGCGCATGATTCGCACGCCGTTGCAAAGACGAATCGACGCGGACGAGACGCTCAACGAAGTTAGCCTGTTCCTGCCGAAGTTCGACCCGCAGACCGTGAATCAAATCATTGACACGTTGCACAGCTTGGAGACGGGCGCAGTCACCCTAAAGGCAGTTAGGAGTTATGAGTTAGGAATTGGGAATTATTTGGGGCGCGAGGACGTTTTGCAATTCATAAACACGCTGGGCTTGAAGACGTACCGAATCAACCGAACGAGACCCGTTAAGCGATTGACTGCGCTGTTCGAGCTGGCGCGGCTGTTGAACTGGACGGGGCTTTATCTTGACGGGTTGGACGAGGTGATTGATTCCGTCGTCAAGATGATTCGCGCCCACGTCGAGAGGCTCAAGGCGGCGGGCGACTACGAGGCGGCTATCGAGCGTATCGTTCAGTTCAAGCTCAACGCGCAAGTCATAAACGTTTTCGGGGAACGGAGCGGCGGCTTTGCGACGGCGGATTTGTTTTCCGTCAACGAGAGCGATGCGGACAGGCGATTTGATTTTGCGACGGCTAAGCTGGGCGACGAGGCGATTGCGACGCGTTATCTGCTTGAATACGGCGCGGCGGACTTGAACGTTGCCAAGCTTGAGGCGATTCTTTTCGCCGAGGATAACGCCTGCGCGGAGGCTTTAGAGAAATTCGCGGAGGAAAAGTTTCGAGCGTTCGTCGAGGCTTATCGCCGCCGATTCGTCGAGGTCGAGCCGGCGTATCGACAGCTTTACGATGATATTACCTCTTCCGCCGACGAGATAAGCGAGCACAATTTTACTTTGCCCAATGTGATGACGGACTTGCCGCGAGCCGACGACGGGCTTGAATATGCCGACCACCTGTTTGTTGACGAAAAGAGCGGCACGGCACGAATCAAGCTTAACACGTGGGAGGCGGGCGTTTTATCGGAGGAGCAGGCGCGAAAAGATTTTGTCTGTTGGCTGCGGAACTTCGAGCGTAAGCCGTGGGCGTTGTGCTTGCCGTATCAAGATGAGCACGGCGAGTGGCACAGGTTTTATCCCGACATGATAATCATACGGCGCGGGGCGGACGGTTATGTTGCTGACGTATTGGAGCCGCACGATTCGACGCGTCGTGACAATTTGGGCAAGGCGCAAGCTTTGGCAACGTATGCGACGGACAATCCGATTGTCGGGCGGCTGGAGCTGATTCGCCAACATAAAAACTATTTCAAGCGATTGGATATGCGCGAAGTTCGTGAAAAAGTTTTGCGGGCGTCGACGAACGCTGAGCTTGATAATATCTTCGACGAGCACGGGAAAATTTCTTGACGGGAGGAGCATGGATTTTGAACTTGACTTTAAGAAACTTAATCGACGAGGCAAAGATTTTTTGTGAGTTGATGTCCGCGAAGAATCATGTCAACCTAATTGGCGTAACGGACGGTAAAGCGGTCGGAACTTACGTTGAACACGAGTTTAAAAATTATCTTGGAACACGTTACGTCTTTACAGTCGGCAACAGCGCACGCGGTATCGATTTGCCCGACGAAAATATTTTGACCGATATAAAAGTTACCTCCATTGCTCAGCCGCAATCAAATTGTCCTTGCAGATTTCACAACGACAAAACGACTGCGCGAGATGCTCAAAGACGGCGCGAACAAAGAGGATATTATTGGCTTCCTGCATGATAAAAATTTGCCGGGCGATGAAATTACTTACAACAGCCTCGCGGAAGAAATTTTGTCTCATACGCCTCCGCAAGGATACTTGACGGTCAGCAATGCCTTGCAGTGGCGGCTACAGTATTCGCGAGCAATTTCTTTGAACAATGCGGTCGAGGGGGTTACGAATTATGATTGGCAAGCGTGAGTTCGGCGACTACCAAACGCCCTTGAACTTCGCTGTCAAGGTTTGCAACTTCTTGAAGACGGAGCGGAACGTCAAGCCCGCGACTGTTCTTGAGCCGACTTGCGGTGTTGGGAACTTTCTAAGAGCCGCGCTTACCTTCAACGCCGAGAAATATTACGGCATCGAGATAAATCCCGTCCACTGCGCGACTTGTGCGGAAGCCGTCAACGACACGCGACTTGAGCTAATTTGCGCCAATATCTTTAAACACGATTTGAGCCGCCTCCCGAAAGATAATCTGCTCGTGATAGGAAATCCTCCGTGGGCAAACAACGAAACCCTTTCCAAACTGAACTCCGCCAACTTGCCGCCGAAGAGCAACTTCAAACGCCTGAAAGGGCTTGACGCTTTGACGGGCGCGAGCAACTTTGACATCTGCGAATATATTTTGTTGAATCTTTTAAACGCGTGCAGAGGTTCCGACGCTATTTTTGCCATGTTATGCAAGACCTCGACGGCGCGGAACGTTTATAAGGAACTCCGACGCGCCGAATTTAATTTTGCTTGCTGTGAGCTGTTTGAGTTCGACGCCGCGAAAATTTTCGGGGTAAGCGCAAATGCCTGCCTGCTGTTTATCCGATTGATGAAGGAAGATAATCCCCCTCCTCCGTGCAAAATTTATTCTTTAGACGCGCCGCACAAGCTCAAAAAAATTTTTACTGCTGCGGATTCGACAGGGGAATTTTTCGGCAAGAGCTGCTTTGAATGGCGCCAGGGTCTCAAGCATGATTGCGCCCGCGTTTTGGAATTGACGTTGGCGGACGGCGTATTACGTAACGGCTTCGGCGAAGTCGTCGACATCGAGAGCGAGCTAATCTTCCCGCTGATTAAGAGTAGCAGGATTAAAACGAGCCTCCTCAACGAGTTCACGAAGTATCTAATCGTCACTCAACGGCGCGTGAGCGAGGACACTGCTCATATCGAATCAAACTATCCAAAAGCGTGGAGCTACCTGAATCGTCACGTTGAACACTTTGCGCGGAGGAGGAGTAGCGTTTGGCGCGGCAAGCCGAAGTTCTCAGTGTTCGGCATCGGCGATTATTCTTTTGCCAAGTACAAGGTCATCGTCAGCGGATTTTATAAGACGCCGTTGTTCGCATTGGCTTACTCCTCAAAACCCGTAATGGCGGACGATACGACTTACTTTATCGGCTTCGAGACTTACGACGCGGCGTATACTGCAATGCTCTTGCTGAATTCTGAACGCGTGCAAAGTTTCTTGACGGGCAACGTCTTCCTTGATGCCAAACGCCCTTACACAAAGAAAATTCTGGCGCGACTGGACTTTGGGAAAATTATCGACGCACTCAGCTTTGAGGACTTGAAGCAAACCGAACGGCGGCTCGGTTTAGAAGGGCATCTTACGCCCGCAATATTGGAGAAATTTACAGCGTCGCTCGAAAGTCAGCCGACGTTGTTTTAATTTGACAAGGCAACTTGCATTTGCTATAACGGGCTTGATTTTGCAAGAGAGGAATTTTAGCGTGACGTTTTCAAATGAATTAACAGGCGAAATTTACGTTTACGACGACAACTTGATTGGCATAGCGAAAAATTTATTTAAAGCTCATAAGTTGAAAGTGCCTTCGGTAGATGAATTCGCGCCCATTACGGATTTAATTCGTTACAATGCCGTCAACGATGTTTCTGAAGAATCGCCTTCAGCATTGGGTGATTATCTTGAAAAAGCAATGCGCTATACCTACGTAAATATTCATGCTTTGGGAATCTTTCTTTACGGACACGATACTTTGGAAAGCTTTATTCCATGCGTTGCGGACAAGCTGTCTTCACGGGATTATTTGCCGAGCAGATATATCGACGATGCCGCAAAATTATTGGCGCGTGCTATAAGTGATTATCGAATAAACATCAACGTGCTTTTGAACGCCCCGCCGAATTTTGACGATAAGATAAAATTTGTAGCTCTGTGGTTTGCGAGAAATTGTTTTGACGATTTGCCGGAGAACTTTGATGAACGAGACTTTCTTTCTCTTTTCTACGACAAGGCATATATTTTCTCTGAGTTTCTTGCAACGTATTATTCGGTTTTGTCGGGAAAGCCCGTGCTACACCGCCAAGGCGTTCCGCGAACACCGCAATTAGAAATGGCGGATTGGCTAAGCGATTTAAATGATTGAAAAATTTTTCTGTCGTCAAAGTTCTTGGCGGCAGATTTTTTTTGACAATATCGCCGTCATTTGCTATAACGGGCAGGAACTTGCAAAGGAGGTAACACGCTTGAAGTATCAAGAATTGGTCTTTGCCCTGCAAAAGTTTTGGGCGGATAGAGGTTGCATATTGGCGGAGCCCTACGACGTAGAGAAAGGCGCGGGCACGATGAACCCGTTTACATTTTTGCGCGTACTCGGACCGGAGCCGTGGAACGTTGCTTATACGGAGCCTTCGCGCAGACCCGCCGACGGTCGCTACGGCGACAACCCCAATCGCCTTTATCAGCATCATCAACTGCAACTGATTATGAAGCCGTCGCCCGACAATATCCAGGAGCTTTACCTTGACAGTTTGGCGGCTATCGGCATTGAGGCGGCGAAGCACGATATTCGATTCGTCGAGGACAACTGGGAATCGCCGACGCTTGGAGCTTGGGGCTTGGGCTGGGAAGTTTGGCTCGACGGCATGGAGATAACGCAATTCACGTATTTTCAGCAGGTCGGCAGTCAAGACGTGAAGCCCGTGGCGGTCGAGATAACTTACGGCTTGGAGCGGCTTGCCATGTATATTCAAGGCGTCGAAAACGTTTACGACGTGGAATGGGCGGAGGGCGTCACTTACGGCGACATCTTCCACCAAAACGAATTTGAGCAGACGAGTTACGCCTTCGACTTGAGCGACGAGGATTTACTCTTTGAGCTGTTCGATAAGTACGAGGCGGAGGCTGTTCGGATTATCAAGCTCGGCTACGTGCACCCCGCCTACGATTATGTCTTGAAGTGTTCGCACACGTTCAACTTGCTCGACGCTCGCGGGGCTATCAGCGTAAGCGAACGGACGGCGTTTATCGGGCGCGTGAGGCGTTTGGCTCGCATGTGCGCCGAAGTCTACCTTAAACAGCGCGAAAAACTCGGCTACCCCTTGCTGAAAAAATCTGCGGAGGTGAACGCTTAATGGACACGAAAACTTTGCTCCTCGAAATCGGCACGGAAGAGATACCCGCGCACGCCATGCCCGGCATACTCGACCAACTTAAGACTTTGGCGGAAAAATCGCTGTCGGAGGCGCGTATCACTTTCGGCGACGTTCAAACCCTCGGCACTCCGCGCAGGTTGGCATTGCTGGTTAGCGACGCGGCGAACGCTCAAGCCGACATTGAAACGGAAAAGCGCGGTGCTTCCGCAAAGATAGCCTTCGACGCCGACGGCAACCCGACTAAGGCGGCGATTGGCTTTGCCAAGAAAAACGGCGTCCGCCCCGAAGATTTAATCATCCGCGACGGCTATATCTACGCCGTGATTCGCGAACAGGGCAAGCCCTCCGCCGATATTTTCAAGACGCTCCTGCCCAAGCTCATTTGCGATTTGAGTTTCCCGAACAACATGCGTTGGGGCAATTTGGACTTCAAATTTATTCGCCCGCTCCGTTGGATTGTCGCGCTGTTCGACGCCGAGATTATCCCGTTCGAGGTCGCCGGCGTCAAAAGCGGCAAGACTTCACGCGGTCACAGATTTTTAAGCAAGGGCGATTTTGAAATTGCGACGGCGGCTGATTATGTCAAAACCTGCGCGGAGAACTTTGTTATCGTCGACCAAAATCAGAGGCGCGACATGATAACCGCGCAGATTAAGGCGGTGGCGTCGTCCAAAGGCGGCGTGGCGGAAATTACCGACGACCTGTTGGAGGAAGTGCTTTACCTCGTCGAATATCCGACGGCACTGGCTGGCGAATTCGAGACGAAATATCTTGCGTTGCCCGCCGAAGCCGTGATAACGCCCATGCGCGACCACCAACGCTATTTCCCCGTTAAGACTATCGGCGGCAGATTGATGCCGCTTTTTATCACGATACGCAACGGCGGCAAGGATTATATCGACATTGTGCAACACGGCAACGAACGCGTCTTGAAGGCTCGGCTGGAGGATGCGCAATTCTTCTTCAACGAGGACAGGAGAAAATCTCTGGACGCTCACCGCGACAGGCTTAAGACCGTCGTTTTCCAAGAGGGGCTGGGTTCCGTTTACGAAAAAACGGAGCGGCTCGTTGCGCTTGTCAAGAAAATCGCGGGGCTTATCGGCGTCGACGCGACCAACGCGATACGTGCGGCGGAGCTGTCCAAAGCCGACCTGGTAACGGGCATGGTGACGGAGTTCACTGAGCTGCAGGGCGTCATGGGGCGCGAATACGCCAAACTCGACGGCGAGGAGGCGGAAGTCTGCGCGGCTATCGACGAACATTATATGCCCAGATTTGCGGGCGACGCTCAGCCCAAGACGACGGCGGGCAAAATTCTCAGCCTCGCGGATAAGATTGACAACATCGTCGCGACGTTCAGCAGAGGGCTTGTACCGACCGGCTCGCAAGACCCGTTTGCTTTAAGGCGTCAAGCGTTGGGTATCGTCAACCTGCTTAGCGGGGCTCGTTGGTCGTTGCCGCTCAGCGAAGTCGTCGAACCGGCAATGGATTTGCTCAAGATAACGGACGAAGTTGGTCGCGAACACATTCAGCGGGACGTGGCGGACTTCATGCGCCTGCGCGTCAAAAATGTATTGGGCGGCTCGACGCGCTATGACGTTATCGACGCGGTGATTGGCGACGTGGACGACGTGTTTGCCGTGACGCTCAAGGCGGCGGCTGTCGAACAATTCCTCGCCACGCCCGACTCGACCAAAGTTATTCAATCGTTCGTGCGCGTGGGCAACCTCGCCCGTAAAGCCGAAACGTCCGACATCAACGCGGAGCTGTTCACGTCGGACGCGGAAAAGGTTTTGCATGGAGCATTCGCGGCGATAAAGGTCGCGGCAGACGAACTCGTCGCCAAAAAAGATTTCCTCGGCGCACTCGACGTACTCAAGAAACTTTCCACGCCGATAGATTCATTCTTCGATTCGGTTATGGTCATGGACGAGAATTTGACGGTGCGGAAAAATCGGCTCGCGTTGCTCAAGGCGATAGACGACCTGCTCGCGCAAATCGCCGACTTCGGAAAGATTGTCTTGTAGGAGCTCGAATTTCATGGAGGAAATTAAAATTGCGCCGCGTTCATTTAACTTCATGGAATCGGACGAAAGGCGCGGCATTCTTACTAAGCGGAGCTTATACAAGAACAAGTTGCGGGCGGAAATCGGCTGGTACCTCAAATTGCCTAAGGAACTGCGTTACTTAACGCCGCGTATCTTCGACTATTCGTTGGATTGTGATTCGCCCTTCGTCAGCATGGAATTCTACGGTTATCGCACTTTGCACGAATTGTTAATTCGCAACCGGGGGGGGGGTATCGCGTTCAGACTGTGAAGAGATTTTCCGACGGCTCCTGTTTGTCGTAGAGGAGTTTCAAGCTCACAGGATAAATTGCGACAGAGCCTCCGCGCAGGTTGCCGTTAGGGCTATGTGCGTCGATAAGACGGTGCGCCGCTTGCAGAGGCTCGGCGACGATTTTAAAAATTTTTTCACGCGACGGATTATCGTCAACGGCAAGACTTATCCCTCCCTGAACGAAATAATTGACGTGTTGCCCGCTATGGCGGAACGCTTGCTCTTTGAAAACGTCGAAGAATATTTTTCGGTGATTCACGGCGATTTGTGCTTCCCGAACATTTTGGTTGAGGAGGAGCATAAATTTTTCCGCCTCGTGGATCCTCGCGGGCAATTCGGCGACTTCGACATATACGGCGATTGGCGTTACGACTTGGCGAAACTGTTGCATTCGCCGGAGGGCGGTTACGACTTCATCATAGCCGACGCGTTCAAGGTAAACGTTCACGGCACGGCGATTGATTACGAAATGCCGAACTTCGCGGCGACGCGAGAAATTTTCTTCGAGGTCTTCGCGACGCAACTTAGGGACTTGCCCGCACTTCGGCTGATTGAGGCGACATTGTTCTTGAGCATGATACCGTTGCACGCCGATTCGCTAAGTCGTCAGCAAGTCATGTTGGCGCGGGGCTTGGCTTGCGGTTCCGCGAGGCGGGTTACACCGTGCCGAAATATCAAATCGCGGTCAGGGGCAAAACGCTGTTCGAGTGGTCGATGTCGAGTTTGGAAGATTTCTTCGGCGAGCCGTTTACGTTTATCGTGCGCAAGGAGGACAACGCTACGGATTTTATCGAGGCAACTTGCGGCAGGCTTGGCATTTCCGCGCAGATTATTCAGCTTGACGAATTGACGCGTGGGCAAGCCGAAACAGCAATGTTCGCTTCGGAGCTGTGGAATGTCGACGAGCCGCTCCTGATTTACAACATTGATACTTACGTTGAGCCGGGACAGCTTAGGTTGGAGCTGATTCGCGGTGCAGGCTTTATTCCGTGTTTCACGGCGGAAGGGACGCATTGGAGCTTCGTTAAGCTTGACGACGACGGCAAAGCTGTCGAGGTTCGCGAAAAGGAGCGAATATCAAATCATTGCTCAATCGGCGCGTACTGCTTCCAATCTGCGCGGCTTTACGCTGAACTTTACGCGAGCTATTACGGCGGCGATACGGGGCGCGTCGAACAATAAATTGCGCCGATTTACAACCTTCTGATTGAGCGCGGCGCGGAAGTTTATATTCAAGACATCCCCGCCGAGTACGTTCACGTTTTGGGCACGCCTGCGGAAGTGGTGACTTTTGCCGGCGGAGGTGGCGGCAATGTTTGATACAGCCAAAGTCCGGCGCATGACGGCGGAGCTTATAAAATTTGCCGGCGAACGCGATAACGTCTGGTTGATTCTCGACACCATAAACATAAACGTCATGATTCTCTTTCGGCGGCTTAAAATGCGGGTCAAAGCGATATTATCGGACGTGCCGATTTATTTGGCGAAAACCCCTGCCGAGGAACTTTGGGGGTTGCCCGTCCTTAAAACCCCCGAAGCCGCAACAAACTTCAATGAGCGCACGGGAATAATCATACTTACTGAAAAGCCGATGTCACTTATTCAAACGACCTTCGACTTCGCGGTAAGCGGGCAGCCGCTGAAAATCCCCGCGTTCGTCATGACGCCCGAAGAAGTTTTGGCGATTTACGACCGCTTGACGATAATCAACATCATACAACAATATCAGGCAGACGGTTTACCTTCGCCCGCGCCGAAAGATTTGGCGGCAAGATTCGCTCGCGGCTTGACGACCTTTTTAAACCCCGATTCGCAAAACGTAAAGATTCGGCTTTGGGACAGGAATTATTTCGTCGCGCCGAGTTACGACGTTGACGATACGGCGATAGTCCTGCGCGGGCAAATCGTTTACGAAAACCGCTACACCGCGAAGACGCTCGAATTCTATCGCGCCGTCTATCCCAATGCTCCGATTATCGTCTCGACGTGGAAAAACGAACTGACTGACGAATTCCGCACGGTGTGCAAGAAAAACTCCGTCGTCCTGTTGGAGAACATTCAGCCTGCCTTGCCCGGCTTCGGACACATTAACTATCAGCTGGAAAACGCGTTAAAGGGCGTCCTCTACGTTAAGGAAAATCTCCGCACGAAGTATATTCTGGTCACGCGCACAGACCAGCGGCTCAATAAATTCGATTTCCTCCTCCGCTTCCGCAACCTGATTCAAACCTTCCCGCCGCTCGGCGATAAACTTCACGGGCGAATAATTATTTTCGGGACTTTGCTGACCAAAAAATATTTGCCGTTCAGCATTACGGATTTTCTCATGTTCGGGCACGTCGCCGATATTTTCAAGGTGTACAATATTCCGCCTCTGCGCGACGCCACGGAATTTCGCGCCCGTATGATTCATTGGAAAACTTTTCTCGATATGCGCAGAAAACTCAGCCGCGCCACGTTCGTAAAATGTGACTTCGCCGAACACGGGGCGAAGCTGAAAAAATTTAACAAGATTATGAACAGATTCGTCAACACGGATATTTTTTGGTTAAAGAATTTTTATCGCAACCACATCGCTCCGCTCGACGAGACGAGACTCCTTGAAACGTGGTGGCGATTTATGCAACAATACCTTTTGCTCGTTGACATGGATTCGGTTGCTTTTGATTGGGCAAAGTATGAAGACCACCGTCGCTATTGCGACGAAGCAACGGGCACAGACTTTTCGCAGTGGTTGGAGCTGTGCAGAAATTTTAATGTTGATTGGGTTTGAGCAAAAAGTTGCAGGAAGTTTCGCCGCCGCGTCGAATTCGCTTGGCAGAAATAAGAGCGATAAATTCAAAAGGAAGAATGATTATGAGCACAAATTTATTTCTCGAACTCGGCGAAGATTCCCCGTTGAGCCGAATCAAAACTTACTTTGACGCTCTGCAGAATTCTGCGGACGAATATCTCTTCGCCATCGACGTGAGTACGGGACAAGTCATGCTGTCGAAGAATTTCCTGCGCGACTTCAATTTCCCCGATAACCTCGTCGAAGATTTCACCGCCATGCTAACGCCGTTCGTTTGGCATGATGACCGCGAAATTCTCGAAGACGCCATGAACGAATTGCACGCGGCAACGCCGGGCGTAGAGATTTTTTGCGAATTCCGCTTGCTAAATCGCGACGGCGAATACGGTTGGGTATCGCTCAGCATGACCACCGGCGCGGACGAATTCGGGGCACCGGAGCTTGTCGCGGGCGTGATTGCTCGCATGGATTTGAAACTCAAAGCCGACTACGTGACGGGGCTTCTCAACCGCAACTCTTTCCAAAATGCCCTCATGCGCGAACTGAACAGCTCCCCCGACGCTCGCGGCGCGGTGATTTTCGTCGGGCTTGATAATTTCCAACTCGTCAATGAAACTTACGGTCACGAATTCGGCGACAACGCCCTTAAGCAGCTCGCCCAAGACATCACCAACATTTTGCCGCCCGATATTCGCCTCTACAAGCTCGATAATGACATGTTCGCCTTTTTCGTCGCCGACGTGTACCCCGAAGAGATTGAGATTATTTTCTCCAGCATTCAGCTCTGTATGCGCGAAATTCGCAACGTCGAGGATACAATCTTCTGCACGGCGTCGGGTGGCGCAACCTTCTATCCCGACGACGCCGACGACGTGATAACCCTCATGCGCTACGCCGAGGTTGCCCTTGAATTTGCGCGTCAAAAGGGCAAAGACCAAATCGCCTTCTTCGATTCGGATTACTACGAGCGGTGGCGTTACGATTTGGGTATGCAAAACCTCATGCAGAATTCAATCGCCCGCGGTTGCGAGGACTTCTTCCTTTGCTATCAGCCGCAAATCGACGCCAAAACCGGTGCGCTAGTCGGCGCGGAGGCTCTCTTGCGTTGGTACGACAGAGACGGCTCGGTCGTCGCGCCCATGCAATTTATCCCGCTCCTTGAACGTTCCCGCATGATTATTCCCGTCGGGCATTGGATTATCGAAAACGCCGTTACCACCGCCAAAAAGTGGCAGGAGTTCATGCCGCGCTTTGAGATAAGCATAAACATTTCGCTCTATCAGCTGGAAGAGCATATGCTTTACGAATTCGTCAAGGACTGCATCGAACGTCACCAAATCGACCCGACCACGTTGGTTTTCGAGCTTACGGAGAGCAATAAGGTTTACGATTGGGATTTCGTCAACAAGCAGTTTAACGCCTTCCACGACCTCGGCATTAAAATCGCCATGGACGATTTCGGCATGGGCTACGCCAATCTTGCCTTCATGAAGAATTTCCGTTGCAACCAAGTTAAGATTGACCGCGCCTTCGTCGAGGACATTTTGAACAGCGAATACGACCGCAACATCGTCAAGCACGTTATCGCCATGTGCCACGCCAACGGCATGGAGGTTTGCATTGAGGGCATAGAGGACGAGGCGACCTATATTTTCCTGCGCGACGTGTGCGACGCCGACATTATCCAAGGTTTCTATTTCGGCTACCCGGAGACCGAAGACGTGTTCGTCAAGCGGTTCAACAAGTGAGGCGGAGGGATTGGCATGAAAAATTTTCTGGCGGCTGTTATCTGCGGCGTGTTGATTCTGAGTTCATCGTTGAGCTTGGCGGCTGTTGACGGCGGCAAGATTGCCCTCGGCGGCGTGGTGCCCGGCATGAGCGAAACCGATTTGATTGACGCCTTCGGGCAACCGATAAGCAAACGCGGCGACGATTGGACTTATAAAAACTTCAAGGTCGAAGTCGAACGCGGCATTGTCACCGAGATTGAGACGCGCTCCGAGGCGATTACCACGCCCGACGGCATGAGGGTTGGACTTGCGGCTGAGGAGCTGAATCCGACTTTCGGCAAGGCTGATAAAGTCGACGTTGACCGCAACGATACCGAATATGAATACTACAGCACCGACCGCACCAAAAAGATTGAGTTCAAGGTCGTAAACGGCATTATCGCGAAAATTTCTTGCAAGCTGGTCGATTAACGGCGGCATGAAGACGATAAAATTTTTGCTAATCTGCGCGGCTCCGGTCGCGGGATTTTTTTTTAGCCTGATAAGCGGCTCCGTCGACATTGCGCCCGCGCAGGTGTTTGGCGAACTCGACGAGACAAAGCGGCAAATCCTGCTGAACATACGCCTGCCGCGGACAATCGCAGCCGTGTTGGTTGGCGTGAACTTGTCGCTGTCGGGCGCGATATTGCAAGCCGTCATGAAGAATCCGCTGGCAGACCCGCACATAATCGGCATATCGTCGGGCGCGGGGCTGTTCGGGATATTCGTCATGCTGGTTGCGGGCGACGCGGGAGCCTTGATGACGCCGGCGGCATTTATCGGCGCGATGTTGGCGGCGACGCTGATTTACTTCTTGGCGTGGAAGGAGGGCATTCGCCCGATTCGCGTGATATTGGCGGGCGTGGCGGTCAGCGCGTTTTTGGGCGCGGGCATATCGGCGTTGCTGATTTTCTATTCGGATAAAGTTCACGGCGCGTTACTGTGGATGATCGGCGGCTTATCGGCGCGTTCGTGGCAACACGTGGAGCTTTTACTGCCGTATTCTGTCGCGGGGACGCTCTTAACGTTTTTGGCAGCGCGGCACTTGAACGTTTTGCAGTTGGGCGACGAGGTGGCGACGGGTTTGGGCTTGCGCGTCAATTTGGTTCGGACGATTTTAACGGCAATCGCGGCATTGCTGGCGGCGTCGGCGGTATGCGTGGCGGGCTTGCTGGGCTTCGTCGGGCTAATCGTCCCGCATACGACGCGGCTCCTCCTCGGCTCGGATTATCGAATCCTGTTACCGGGCGCGGCGGCATTGGGCGCGGCAGTCGTCACGGTAAGCGACACCGTAGCGCGAACGCTCTTTGCCCCGACGGAGTTGCCCGTGGGAATTTTAATGGCAATGTTGGGCGCACCGTTTTTCCTGTACTTGTTGAGGCGCGAATTATGAATCTGGCGGCTGAGAATATCTTCGTGACTTTGGGCGGTAAGGCGATACTGCGCGGCGTGAGTTGCGAATTTGCTTCGGGCAAGCGGACGGCGATTATCGGACCGAACGGCGCAGGTAAGTCTACGCTCCTTAAGGTGCTGTGCTTGCTTAACGAAAACTTTTCGGGGCGCGTAACGCTCGACGGTAAAGACCTCCGCTCAATCGGCAGGAAGAATCTGGCGCAAGTTATGGCAATCCTCCCGCAGGAACGCGACGCGCCTCACGATACGACCGTCCGCCAACTGGTTGCTTTCGGACGTTTTCCGCACAGAAAATTTTTCGGCGGCCCCACTGCCGAGGACGACGCGGCTATTCAAAACGCACTGGAACTCACCGCGCTGACCGACTTTGCAAATCGGCAAGTGGCAAGTCTTTCCGGCGGCGAACGTCAACGCGCTTGGCTGGCAATGACCCTCGCTCAACGCCCGAAAATTTTGCTGCTCGACGAACCCACGACCTACCTCGACATTGCTCATCAGTTGGAGGTAATGGACATTATCGCCGACGTGAATAAAAAATTTGCCACGACAATTATCATGGTTTTGCACGACGTAAATCACGCCCGCCTTTACAGCGACGCCGTGTTGATTATCAAGGGCGCGACAATCTGCGCGGCGGGCGACCCGATTAAAATTTTGACCGCGCAGAGGCTCGGCAAAGTCTTCAACGTCGAAGCCGATACTTTCACCAATTCACGCGGCGACGAAATTATCTTCCCGCTGAATAAAAAATAGCCCCTCCACAATCGGAAGGGCTGAAATTTTTTCATCCGTAAACAATCTTCAAAAAGGCATCCTTATCCGTAAGGGCTTCCGTCAACAAATCGGCGCGACTCAAGCCCACGAAAATTGCCACTGCCTTTGCTTGACAGTTCAAAGACTTTTTCGGATTAAATTCAATGTCCGTGAAGGCGTCATAGCTCAAGATTTCCTCTGCCAATTTCTCCTGCCGAAAGAGCGCGTTGATATAGAGCCAATCGTAAAAATAAGTCTTCGGCTCAAGCGGGAATTCCTTATCGTAAAACTTAAACGCTTTAAGTTGTCCGCTCGTCTTAAGGCGCGGGTCTTTTTTTGCCTCGTGAGAAGTTTTATTGAACAGGTCGACGAAAGCTCCGCCGTTTTCAAAAACTTTACTGCCCTGAAAGGCACTCTCCACCGAGTAACTTTTGCCCGACTTCGAGACGATTTGCAAATTAAACGCACTGAGTTTCACTCCGAGCGGCAGTTGGCTCTTGGAAGATATTTCAAGGACTCGACAATCGGGGCTACCTTTCAGGAAGGCGGCGTGCAAGCTTTCAATGCAACGTTGCTTCTGCGCGAGCGAAAATCCGGAATAAAATTTAAACTCGACGTTTGCCGTCTTGACGTAAGGCGCACAGTCAATCGAAATGTAAACAGGGCGTTCAGCCATCAATCAAGCCTCCAAATCATAACCAGTCTAACCAATCGTCGTCATCATCTTCATCACGCGAAGCGGGTTTCCAGTAAGCCCAGTCGTATCGATAAGTAAAAGCCTCACCGCTAAAGACAATGTCCTCCAAAAAATCTGGCGGAATTGGGTCGAAGCAGAGAATTTCGGCTTGCGGGTCGGTGGACTCATTGTCTTTCAAGCCGCGAGCTTTACGGGTGCGAGCGTCGTAGAACATGCTTTCAAATGCTGCCAAGGTTTTTCTGCTTTCAATCGGCTTGCGTCTTACGGCATTATTTGCGGCGTTGGTATAGTTGAAAGCGCAATCGCAATTCCTTAAAACTTTGTTGGCGTTCAAGAAAATCACTGCCCAACGAGTTGACGTATCGCGTTGACGGTAGCTGTAGAACATCTTGTAGTTCGGCGAAGTTACGGACAATGAAATTGAATTCGGAAAGCCGTCAATCCTGTTTCTGTCGTTGAAGATGAACGGCGCAGATGAATTCTCCAATTCCTGTCGCGGTATCAAGCCGTAAGCTTTTATGCTTTCAAGATTTTCTTGGCGCGTGAAATGAACAAGGTTGCAAACTCCTCGTTCCAACGCTTTACTGGCAATCGCTTCTCGGATGTCGTTCATAAAAAATCGCCCCTCTCCTGTGTTAAAGGAAACTAATATTTGCGTTTCTGTTATAACATATTCGGGGGGGGAGGCAATATCTTTTAAAAAAACTTTTTAAGCACTTTGCCAAGCGGCAGTCGAACGATTGTAACGGTAAGAGGTGCCGTCGGACAGCTGGAAGGCGGGCGTCACCGAATCGGAATTCTCCACCGTGACAACGAAGCCCGTATTCAACGCAACGGCAATTTGATTGTCGCTGACCGCCGTGGCAACGATGTCGCTCAAGCTCACGTCGTAGAGGCTGACGGTATCGTCCGAGCCCGCGCCCGCGACGTAATCGCTGCCGTCGTTCTTGCCGATTATAAAATTGTCGATACCGAGCCCGCCCGTCAAAATATCCGCCGAGAAGCCAATGCCGCCCCATAATTGCGAACCGCCGTAGCCCGCGATTAGATTGTTCGATTGATTATCCGCGCCGACAATGACCTCAAAGTTCACGAAAGCGCGCCCGTCGACGACGCCCGCATTGCCCGCCACGTAGGCGTAAAAGCCCGTGTTGCCGTAGCCGTCGCTGAAGTCAATAAGCTTGTCGCGGCTGTCGGCTATCGTCAACTTGCCCGTGCTTGAATTCAACACGAAATCGTTATCGGAAACCTCAATGCCGAGCATGTCGCTTGCCAATTTAACTTTGTCGCCGTGGAGAAAATCCTCAATCAAGCTCCAGCCGCCGTCATAGGTGTAGCCGCTCAAATCCTTGTGCAGAATTTTGGAAGCCGCCTTGGTAAGAAAGCTCGAAACCGAATCTTTTATCTCGCTGAAAGAAATCGAATGTCCGCCAATGGATACATTCATGTTGTCACCTTCCGTCAAGTTTTTTTCATTATAGCAGAGCAGAGCTTCAAAGTCGATAATATTTTCCGCGCCGATTGAAAAATTCGGGGCGCGTGTTATAATCGACAAAAATCAGTTTAAGGGGGTTTCAGGCATGAAGTGGGTTTGCAACGTTTGCGGCTACGAATACGACGAGGAAGAGGGCGACGTCGATAACGGCATCGAACCCGGTACAAAGATGGACGACGAATTTGTCTGCCCGTTGTGCGGCGTCGGCAAGGAGGACTTTTCGCCCGTCGAATAAAATTTCCCGTCGGCTGTAGCAAATCATGATTCGCTGTGTTAAAATGGGTGCAGAAAATTTGAGGAGGCAAATCTAAATGAAAGTAACTGTAGTTGGCGCAGGTAATGTCGGCGCGACCGTGGCGAACGTCCTGGCGACGAAAGGCTTTGCAAGCGAAGTCGTCCTTATCGACATCAAAGAGGGGCTTTCCGAAGGCAAGGCAATGGACATCATGCAAACGGCGCACATGCTCAATTTCGATACGACGGTTAAAGGCGTGACCAACGATTATGCGGCGACGGCAGGCTCGCAAGTCGTTGTTGTTACCTCCGGCATTCCGCGTAAGCCCGGCATGACTCGCGAACAACTTATCGGCACCAACGCCAAAATCGTCAAGAGCGTCGTCGACCAAATCCTGGCGCATTCGCCCGAAGCAATTTTGATTATCGTCTCCAATCCTATGGACGCGATGACTTATCTCACGCTCAAGGACACGAAGCTCCCGCGCAATCGCATAATCGGACAGGGCGGCATGCTCGACAGCAGTCGTTTCCGCTACTACCTCGCGCAAGCTCTGCAGGAAGCCGGCTACCCCGCCACCCCGACCGATATTGACGGTATGGTTGTCGGCGGGCACGCAGATAAAACCATGGTTCCGCTCGTCAGCCTTGCAACCTATCGCGGCATCCCCGTTACTCAATTCCTCAGCGAAGAGGCGATAACTAAAGCCGTTGAGGCTACCAAAGTGGGCGGCGCGACTTGCACGAAGCTCCTCGGAACGTCTGCCTGGTATGCTCCGGGCGCAGCGGCGGCGGCTCTGGTTGAGGCCATTGCCCTCGACGCCAAGAAGCTTATCCCGTGTTGCGTCTACCTCGACGGCGAATACGGCGAAAAAGACCTCTGTATCGGCGTCCCCGTTATCCTCGGCAAGGATGGCGTTGAGAAAATCGTTGAAGTCGAATTCTCCGCCGCCGAAAAAGCCAAGTTCGCCGAAAGCGTCGCGGCGGCTCGCGAAGTCAACAGCAAAATCGCAGGCGCACTCGAATAATTGAACATTGACAATCAAATCGGGAACTCTGCCGTAAAAGGCAGGGTTCCTTTTGATTTAAGGAGGCGCAGGACGTACAACGGGCGGTTGCAAAGCATACCTGCAGGATGCAACGTCACGTTGCCTTTTTGATTTAAGGAGGCGAAACGTTTTGACGATACTGCAAGTGAAGGATACGACAAAAAGTTTTCCAGGGAGGGGAACGACATGTTGGAAAGAGTTGAGAAAATTGAACGGGTTGCCCGAATTCGCGGAGTGGCGCAAGATAATAAACACCGTTTCAACAGCGGACGAGGTCGCCGCGACGAGACAAGCAGTTTCGCCGAGGAACTTCGCCGCGTGATGAATAAAAAGACGGAACCCGTCAAAAAAATCGAAGTGCCCGAAGCTTACAATTTGGAGTTGACAAGTTGCGGGACGCATTCGCTGTTTTACGCCAGCGGATTAAGTTTGGATATGTTGCTTGCCTGAAGGGGGCAGGATTATGACGGATAGGGAATTTATGAGCCACGCGCTGAAGGAGGCGCGGCAGGCTTATCTTGAAGGCGAAGTGCCAATAGGTGCCGTTCTCGTTGACGGGAGCGGCATTTTGATTTGCCGTGAACATAATCGGATTGAGCAACTGCAAGACGCGACGGCGCACGCCGAACTTTTGGCATTACGGGCGGGCAGTCGGCTGCTAAAGCGGCGGCGATTGACGGATTGCACGCTTTACTCCACGGTGGAGCCTTGCGCCATGTGCGCGGGAGCATTGGTCTTGTGCAGAGTGAGGCGATTGGTCTACGGCGCGACCGATTCAAAGTTCGGAGCCGCCGAATCACTTTTTAACGTCGTGAATAACCCCGCGCTGAATCATCAACTTGAAGTGACGGCGGGCGTCTGCGAGGAGGAGGCTCGTCAACTCATGAAAAAATTTTTCCGCGAGTATTAAATTGCCCGGAGACGTGCGCTGTCCGTTTGAAATTTTTTTACAACGCGCCGATAAATTATGATACAATGCCCCAAAAATCTTTTCGAGGGGGACGTTCATACATGGGACTCAAAACCAAGTCAGTTATCGCCGTCAACGTCATTGTAATTATCGCGTGCGTGCTAATGGGAATTATCGGCTACCTTAGAGCGGGCGAGGTCTTCGCCAAAGCTCTGGAGATGAAGGCGTCCGCCGACGTTCGGGCTTTGGCGGAGATTTTGAATTACCGCTACGAGGGCGATTGGCATTTGCAGGACGGCTTGCTGTATAAGGGCGAACAGAAAATGGACGGCTCAAACGATTTGGTCGATTCGCTAAGTCAAGTTTGCGACGGCAAAGTTACGATATTTAACGGCGACACCCGCGTAGCTATCACGGTTAAGGACGCGGCGGGCAAGCGTGCGGTCGGCACCAAAGCTTCCGACGCGATTATCGACAACGTTATAAGGCAGGGCAAAAACTTCGTTGGGGCGGCGGTCGTCATGGGCAAAGATCTCTACGCCGCCTATCAGCCGCTCAAAGACACGACCGGCAAAACTATCGGGATGCTTTTCGTCGGCGTCAGCGTCGAGGAAATGAACGACATGCTAATCGGCTTGATTTTCTCGTCGACGGCGGCGGCAATCGTCGTGATAGTTTTAATCTGCGCGGTGGCGTCGAGTTTTATTATCGGGAAGATGACGGGGCAACTGGACGCGGTCGTCGAGGCAATGAAGAATATCGCGGGCGGCAACCTGCGCATTGACGATTTAAAGATAGCGACAGCCGACGAAATAGGCGCGTTGTCAAAGGGCGTCAATGACATGAAGGCGCGGCTTAAAAAAATTCTGATGAGCATAGCGCAATCGTCGGAGCGGGTGGCGGCGTCGAGCGAGGAGCTTACGGCGGGTGCTCAGCAAACCAACGAATCAATAACGGTGGTTGCGCAGAACATGGAGGTTTTATCGCAGGGCACGCTTGACCAGGCAAAGACGATTCAAGCTTTGGAAGACAGGATACAGGAAATGCGAGACTGCGTGGAAGATTTACGCGCCACGTCTAAGGAGATGGAGCAAATCGCCCGCGACAGCGCAAGCAATGCGGCGAACGGTAAAGCCAAAGTTGACGCGGCGATTGAGGCTATGCGTAAAATTTCGGAGCAAGTGAGTTCGTCGGCTAAGGTCGTCGGCGAGCTGGGCAAGCGTTCCGACGAAATCGGCGAGATAGTCGAAACCATTTCGGGCATAGCGGGACAGACGAATTTGTTGGCATTAAACGCGGCGATAGAGGCGGCACGAGCGGGCGAACACGGCAGAGGCTTCGCCGTCGTATCGGAGGAGGTTCGCAAGCTTGCGGAGCAATCGGCGGAGGCGGCTACCAACATCGCCAAACTTATCGCGACGATTCAATCTGATACAACGTCGGCGGTCGAGGCTATCGAGCAGGGCAACGAGAGCGTCAAGGCGGGCACGCAATCCATAGCGGAGACGGGCGAGGCACTTCACGGCATTGAGCAGCAATCGACAAAGCTGACGGCGAACGTCGTAAAGAGTCTGGAGGATTTGGGCGCGGTCGACGCCAGCAACGAGGAAATTTTATCGGCGGTGGCTAAGGTGCGGAATCTTTCGGGCAAGGCTACGGAAAATGCCGATTCGATAAGCGCGGCAACACAACAACAGACCGCCACGATGCACGAGGTAACCGAAGCCAGCAAGACACTTGCCGAGCTTGCCAACGACATGCAAGGCGAAGTTGCTCAATTTAAACTTTAAACAGCGGGGCAAATTTTTTTGGGGAGGGTTTTTCAATGGGATTGAAAACCAAGTTGGTTATCACGGTCAACGCGATAGTTATCGTCGCGTGCACAATCATGGGCGTTATCGGCTATCTTCGCGCCGAGGAAAGTTTTATCCGCGCCATGCAAATGAAGGTCGGCTCCGATGTCAATTCGTTTGCCGAGATTTTGAATTCGCGCTATGAGGGCAATTGGCGTCTGAAAAACGGCGTCCTCTACAAGGGCGAACACAACATGGAGGCGGACGCCGAACTGCTTGACGAGCTGAGCAAGAATTTCGACGGGCAAGTTACGATCTTCAACGGCGATAATCGCGTCGTAACGACCATGCGCGACGTATCGGGCAAGCGGCAAATCGACTCCAAAGCCTCGCCCTTTATCGTCCAGAAAGTCATCAAGGAGCGCAACGGCTACTACGGGCAAATGAATGACAATCTGCTCGACGAACACTACGCGGGCTATCTGCCCATTAAAGACGCCTCCGGCAGCGTGCTGGGTATGCTTTTCGTCGGCTTCAAGGTCGGCGACATGAACAAGGCGATTGAGGACATGATTTTTTCAATGGCGGTTTTGGTCGTCGTCATTGTATTTTTTTGCGTTTTCTTTTCCAGCACTATTATTGGCGGACAAATGAAACAAATCACCGATATTGCCGACAATATGAAGAAAATCGCGAGCGGAAACTTGCGCACGCCCGATTTGCGAATCGTTACGCGTGACGAATTCGGAGCCTTGGCGGAAAGCGTCAACGATATGAAGATTCGCCTTAAGAATCTGTTGACCAAAATCTCGGAGTGTTCGGAGCGAATCATATCGGCGGGCAGAAAGCTTACCGACAGCACGCAACGCGCCAATGAAGCAATTAACACCGTGGCGGAAAGTATGCACGTTTTGACGGGCGGCACCCTCGAACAGGAACAGACGATTAAAGCCCTCGAAGACCGCTTTAAGGAAATGACCGATAAAATGGACGGGCTGAGCGAAACGGCTCTGCAGATGTCTCAAGTGGCAACCGACAGCTCCGACAACGCCACCAAGGGCAAAAATAAGGTCGACGTCGCGATTGACATGATGAAGAATATCGAGGTACAGGTCGGCTCTTCGGCAAGCGTTATCGGCGAATTGGGCAAGCGTTCGGACGAAATCGGGCAAATCGTCGAGACCATTTCGGGCATAGCGGAGCAGACGAATTTGTTGGCTTTGAATGCTGCTATCGAAGCTGCCCGCGCAGGTGAACACGGCAAGGGCTTTGCGGTCGTGGCGGACGAGGTTCGTAAATTGGCGGAACAATCCGGCTCGGCGGCTACCACAATCGGCAAACGAATTGCGCTGATTCAGGCGGATACGGAGTCGGCGGTTTCGGCGATTGAGCAGGGAACTCAAAGCGTTGCGGAGGGGACTCAAAGCGTCGCGGAGACGGGTGAGGCCTTCGTCGGCATATTGGCTCAAGCCGCCAAGCTTACCGAAAACGTCGAAAAAACTTTGGGTGACATCGGCGCGGTTTTCATGAGCAACGAGGAAATTTTCGCCGCCATTACCAAAGTCCGCGAAATCGCCGAGAAGTCCAACGAAAACGCCAACGAAGTCAGCCAAGCCACGCAGGAACAGACCGCTACCATGCGTGCCGTCGACGGCGCAAGCAAAGTGCTGTTGGATCTCGCCGACGAAATGCAGGGCGAAGTTGCCCGCTTCAAGCTCTAAGGCTCCGCCATGAATGACGTTGCCATTAAAGCCGAGCACCTCACCAAAATTTATAAGATTTACGAGCGCGACGTCGACCGCCTCAAGGAGACGTTTCACCCGTTCCATAAACGCTACAGCAAGGATTTTTACGCGCTCCGTGACGTATCGTTTGAGATTCGGCGCGGCGAAAACGTCGGGCTTGTCGGCAAGAACGGCGCGGGCAAATCCACGTTGCTTAAGATTATAACGGGCGTCCTCACGGCAAGCGGCGGCACGTTGGAAGTCAACGGCAGAATCGCTTCGCTCCTCGAATTGGGCGCGGGCTTCAATCCCGATATGACGGGCGTCGAAAATATTTACATGAACGGCTTGCTAATCGGGCACAGCCGCTCCGTCATGGACGCCAAGGTCGACGACATCATTGCCTTTGCGGACATCGGCGACTTTATCAATCAGCCCGTCAAGACGTATTCGTCGGGCATGTTCGCGAGGTTGGCGTTTGCGGTCAATGCGTTTGTTGAGCCGGATATTTTGATTGTCGACGAGGCGTTGAGTGTCGGCGACGCGTTTTTTCAAAGCAAGTGTATGGACAAAATGCGCTCCATGATTTTGGGCGGCGTGACGGTTTTGTTCGTCAGCCACGATACCTTTGCGGTCAAGAATCTTTGCCAACGCGCTTTCCTCATGCAAGGCGGACAAATTTTAATGGACGCGCCCGCCAAAGACGTTGTGGAAACTTATCGCAACATGTTGCTTGAATCTCGCGGCGAAATGACTGCCGAACAAGCTCAACGCCAAAATGCGCTCGTGGACAATCTGCGCGGCGAACAGGCGAATTCTTTGGCTTGCGAAAAAATCTCCGCCGAGGATTTGGAGCGCGGCAAGGATATTTTCGACAAGAACGCGACCTATCAACGTATCGGCGACAAGCGGGCGATTTTCGATAACGTTCAGCTCCTGGACTTGAGCGGCGAACTTATCAGCGAGGTTATCTTCGGGCAGGAGGTTATCTTGCGCATGATTGTTCGCTTTCAAACCGATGTTGCGTGCTTGGGCATGGGCTACCACATTCGCAACGCAACGGGCATTGATTTGATTTACACCGATTCGCGTTTCAACGACACCAAAGCGATTTTCGACGCCAAGGCGGGCGAGGTTTACGTTATCGATTGGCGTTTCAAGGTGGAATTGCGCCAGGAGCTTTACGATATTGCCTGCGTCATTTCCACGCCGCTTGACGAGACGCTAAGCTCCGCCGAAATGTGCGACTTTATCCCCTGTGCCCTGCAATTTAACGTCGTCAGCCCGAACGCCTACTTGAGCTTGCCGGGCGGCTACGTCCATTGGCACAACGACTTGATCGTGCGCCGCGTGGAGTAGCCCTTTCTTCCTCGCAAAAAAGGTTTCAAAGAATCGTTTTATAATCTACTTTCTTTTTCCGGCAAAAGAAAGCAGCAAAGTCTGTGTGCCGCTATGAAAGCATCCTGCTTTCAAGTCGCGGCGAGCCGCCCTCCTTGGCGGCTCTAAATTACGCGATTACTATTTAAACGTGCTTGGCGGCGGCATTTGTCACGTTGATAAATAAATTTTTTGCGCTATAATGGCTTGAATAATGTATGGAGGCGAAATTTTTGTGGAAACTTCAGAAGTTGATAAGTTCAACCTAAAAAATTTTCTCTCGGCAAAGGGCGCGGCTATCGCGGCGGCGTCGGTGGCAATGGTCGGCTTCGGGACGCTTGCCTTTTCCAATTCCGTCGCCGACGGCAACAATATCGTCACGGGCGTCCGCGCAGAAGGACAACCGCTCGGCGGCTTGGATAGATCAGGGGCGCAGAAAGTCTTCACCGATATTGCCGCGCAGAAAATTCATCCGCTCCAATTCAGCTACGAGGGCACAATCTTTGAGATAACGCCCGAAGACATCAACCTGACCGCGCAGATTGACAAAGCCGCTCAAGAAGCTTTGAGCTACGGGCGCGGCGGCACCACTATCGGCAACTTCAACGAGCAAATGAAGTGTATGCTAAACGGGCGCAACGTGCACCTCGCCGCCAATTACGACGACGCCCTCCTCGACGAAAAACTTAACGCCATTGCCGCGCAGATTAACCGCGACCCCGTCAACGCCGTCGTCAACTTCGCGGCGGACGGCTCTATCGAAAAGACCCCCGGCGTTATCGGCAAGAAGCTCAATACCGCGCAAATCGCCGAAAGTTTAAAGGCTCCGTTAACCGCCTTGAACCTCCCCAAGGGCACGATTAACCTTGTCCCCGACGACATTGCGCCGTTCGTCACGACCGAGGACATTGCCGCCATTGACGCCGTTATCGGCACCTACAGCACTTATTATTATCCCGGCGACCGCGGCGATAACATTTGGCTTGCCGCCAACGCCATTTCTCACAAGCTCGTTAAAAGCAGCTGGACTTTTTCCTTTAACGATACCGTCGGCGAACGCACATGGGATGCCGGCTACAAAGTTGCGGGCGTCATTATCAACGGGCGTCCTGCCGAGGACTACGGCGGCGGCGTCTGCCAAGTCAGCTCCACGCTCTACAACGCCATTCTGCTTGCGGGGCTTACTCCCACCGAGCGCACACCCCATTATTACAAATCGACGTACGTCGCGCCCGGTCGTGACGCCACTGTTGCCGACGGCTACCTCGATTTTAAATTCCGCAACGACTTCCCGCATAACGTCTACCTTATCGCCGAGGCTTACGGCTCGACTTTGAGCGTCTACGTTTTGGGCACCAAAGAGGATTTGGGCGGCGCGAACATTGCCATTGAGCGCGAAGGCTCCGACATGACGCCTTCGATTTACCGCGTGTGGTACAATGGCGGCGACGTTATCCGCAGTGAATTCTTGCACACCGACGTTTACGAATTGCCTAAGCCGCGCCTTGAACAGGAGACGACGCCGCTTTAATCGGCGCAAGGAGTGAATTTTTTTGACGGAACTGATAGCGACGATACCGATTATCCTAACCATTATATTGACGGTGGGGCTTAACATGGCGGCTAAAAAGGTACTTCCAATATCGTGGCTTTCAATCGTTATAATCGGCTTGAGCTGGTGGGGCATGGATTGCCGGCACATTGCGGCTTATACCGTCGTGGGCTTTTTGAGTTCCCTGGATGTGCTCTTCGTGATTTTCGGGGCTATCTTGCTTATGAATACGCTAAACGCCGCCGGCGCAATGAAGCGTATCGAGGGCATGTTCAACACCATTTCGGAGGACGCCCGCATTCAGCTTGTTATCATAGGCTTTGCGTTCAGTGCTTTTATCGAGGGCGCGGCGGGCTTTGGAACTCCTGCGGCACTTTGTGCGCCGTTGCTTATCGGTCTGGGTTTCCCGCCCATGGCGGCGGCGGTATCTTGCCTTATCCTGAATTCGACGCCGGTATCTTTTGGCGCGGCGGGCACCCCTACCAATGCGGCTGTAACCGCCGTGGTCTCCGAGCTGCCTGCTATGGGTATCGCCGTTGACGAGTGGACATTGGCTTTGTCATTCGTCACCGCTTTAGGATTATGTAGCGGCGCATGCGTTATCATTTTCATAACCGTGGGGCTTGTCACGAAGATGTTCGGCAAGAATAAATCCTTTTCGGACGCAATGCCGGCGTTGCCGTTTTGCGTGTTTGCGGCTCTTGTATACAGCGCGACAGCTCTGCCAATTGCCCGCTATATCGGCACGGAGCTGACCACATTGACGGCTTCGGCGGTAACGATATTTGTACTGCTCGGTTGCGCTCGTGCTGGTTTCCTCATGCCGAAGACCGTATGGCGATTTGAGGACAGCAAGACGGCGGCGACGAACAAAACCGAATCACAAATGCCGCTTCTTAAGGCGTGGTTCCCGTACATTTTTATATCGCTCTGGCTGGTAGTCACGCGCCTTCCGCAGCTCGACATCAAGCCCGTAATTCAATCCTTTGCCGTGGGGCTTAACGATCTCTTTGGCGTGACAAATGCCGCGTGGTCATTTAAATTCGTCAATAATCCGGGGCTTGTCCCCTTTATACCGGCGGTGCTTATCGCCGTAGCGATTTACAGACTCAACGGCGACGATGTTTCCGCCATTTTTAAAAAGTCGTGGAATCAATGTTCGGGCGCGTTTATTGCCTTGCTGTTCGGTTTCGCGCTCGTGTATGTGTATCGCTATTCCGACGCCAACAGCACGGGACTCGACTCCATGCTAATCACTATGGCGGGCGGCATGGCTAATCTTGCGGGCGACAATTACTTTTACGTTTCGCCGTTTATCGGCACGATAGGAGCGTTTATGTTCGGTTCCAACACGGTCAGCAATGTCATGTTCACGCCGCTGCAATTCGAGACTGCAAGGATTTTGGAGTTGCCGACGTTGCTTATAGTTGCTCTGCAGAATCAAGGCGGCGCGATTGGCAACATGATTTGCATTAACAACATCGTCGCGGTCTGCGCCACCACGGGCATTTCCGGCGTAGAGGGGAAACTTATCCGAACGAACTTTATTCCGTGGCTGTGTTTTTACGTCATACTGATTATTGTTGCCCTGGCTGTGTTGAATTTCGGCGTCTTGCCCGAATTTTAGGAGGCTTCATCATGAATAAAAAAGTTTCCGCGGCAATGAGCGCAAGCGTGACGCTTGACCCAACGGTCGCGGTTAGCCGTTCGACTTTTGTAGCCGCCTTGCCGCGTCCTAACGAACTGCCGACGCAATTACGGCTCGGCTTATCTTAACGAATTCATTTGGAGGCTT
>CALFJE010000075.1 GCA_937877545.1 uncultured Selenomonadales bacterium
GAACTGCCGACGCAATTACGGCTCGGCTTATCTTAACGAATTCATTTGGAGGCTTTACCATGAATAAAAAAGTTGCCGCGGCAATGAGCGGGGGTGTCGACAGCTCGTTGACTGCGGCACTTTTGCTTGAGCGCGGCTTTGACGTTATCGGCGTGACCATGCTCCTCGACGACGACAAACATATCCGCGACGTTCAAAACGTTTGTGAATTCTTGGGCATTCCTTATCACGTCGCCGATTTCAGAGAGCTTTTCCGCGATAAAGTCGAAAATTATTTTGTGGCGGAGTATCTGCGCGGGCGCACGCCCAATCCCTGCGTCCGTTGCAACCGCGAAATTAAGTTCGGCAAGCTGTTTGAGGTCGCGGAAAATTTGGGCGCGGATTATTTTGCCACGGGGCATTATGCGCGGATTGTCTTCGAGGAAGGTTGCTTTAAGCTTAAGAAAGCCGCCGACCTTCGTAAGGATCAATCCTACGTGCTTTATAACTTGACACCCGATAAGTTGTCGCGGATTGTGTTGCCGCTCGGCGATTTTTCCAAGTCCGATACGCGCCGCCTTGCCGCCGAAAGAAACTTGCCCGTCGCACATAAGCCCGACAGTCAAGAAATTTGCTTCGTGCCCGAAGACGACTACAAAAGCTTTATCGCAAACCGCGAGCCGACCGCGCAGGCTCTGCAGGCGGGCAATATCGTTGACGCGAGCGGCAATATCCTCGGCAATCACGGCGGCGTTGCCAATTACACTGTCGGTCAGCGCAAAGGTTTGGGCATTGCCGCGCCGCAACCGCTCTACGTCACGCGCCTTGATGTCGCCGATAAAAAAATCGTCGTCGGAACCAACGAGGAGCTGTTCACAACGACCTTGACGGCGATTGAGCCGCATTGGATTTATAAGCCGACCTTGCCCGCCGCCCTATCCGCAAAAATCCGCTACGGAGCCAAAGTTGCGGCTTGTACCGTCGACGCGTCGGATAACTCTTTGCTCGTGACTTTCGCCGAACCTCAACGCGCCGTCACGCCGGGGCAATCCGTTGTCTTCTATAACGGAGACGAACTCTTGGGCGGCGCGATTATCGATTATTGAATTTATGAAACCGCTCTGATATAATCCCGCCAATGCTACCCCTTCTGTACTTCAGCATTAGACCAAGACGGAAGGAGGTGATAGTGATGGCGGCTGTTATCACGTCGCTTGTTGTCGGTGTCGTTGCCGGCATCATCGGTAATTACATCTACGACAAGTACATTCGGTAAGTAGCAGAGCGGCTACTCCAGGTGCCCCTGACAACCGCATCACCCGGCGGTTAGGCAAAACGAAGCCCCCGTGCAGTTCACCCATTCTGCGCGGGGGTTTGTCTTCGTTTGTGATAGTTATGACGACCAATATCACGTCTTGTCTTTTACGTCGCAAATGAACTTTACCACAGGCTCAAGCGTTTGTCAATGACGCGTACAGCTTGAACAGCTCGGCGACCAATGCCGCCTCGTCGTCCAAGATAGCCTCGAAGCCGTAAGCCGCCGCTACCGCCTTATCGTTCGCCCGGTGTGCCGCCCGTAAGTCCTTGGGCATAGTCAACGGGTCGTAAAGGTCGGCAAGCGTCGAATCAGGGTATCGCGCCCGAACGTCAAGAATCGCCTGCGCGGAAGCCTCTATCGTTTGAACCTGCGCGGGCGTCGCCTCTGCCCACGGAAAGTTATTGTACACCACGTTGCCCGAATAGCGATAGCTCGTCCCAAGATAGCCTGCTACGATTCTCATCCACGCCATATGGATTGAGCTGGTCAAAACGCCGAAGTGGTACAACGTCGCGTCGAGGATAATTGAAGTTGAATTGCTCGCAATGACGTTTGGCGGCATAAATCCCATAGGAATATATTTTCGTGCCCCTGCACTGGTTTGCGGGATTAAAATATAATCGGTCGTCGGTTGCGACACGAAAAAGAATTTGTAAGGCGTCGCGGCTGATTGCCGGGTCGGCTTAGCGGAACTTGCTTCGCGCATTTTTTTGACGTCTTCAAGCCGTCGATAAAGCTCCCTGCTCCCGCGCAGTTCAGCGGGCGTCGCGTCGACCAGCCACAGACAATATCGCTCGACGTTGTTGATAAACTCGTTGCCGCCTACGTATCGACGAATGAATTTTTCAAGCGTGGGCTCACGTTTCAGAATGTCTTCGCGTTCGGCGGGTGAAAGAATCAAATTGCCGCCGTCGCTGGGCTTGTTGCCAAGGAAAATGCGTGGGACATCTTTTTGGAAATGGCGGGCGCGGCTCCGGATAAAGACATTCGGGGAATCGAAGAGGTAGGGGCAGATATTTTGGGCGACGGAAACTTTATCGGCGTCGAAAATGCGTTTGGAGACTGGGAGGCTTTTATCCGCCATGCCGATAACGACGCAGTTGACGGCGGCCAGGTCGGGACTTTCACTCGTCCATTTGAAGGGGCGGCGAGCGAAGGCGATTTGCATGTTGTAATCGTCTAGGATAGTTTTCCAGAGCGGCGCGACTTGTTCGCCCTGCATGACGGAATTGGTCGAGACGAACGCGCCGCGAATGGAGGTGCCGCTCATGAACGCGCCCGCCTTGAGGTACCAGCCCGCCACGTAGTCAATCT
>CALFJE010000076.1 GCA_937877545.1 uncultured Selenomonadales bacterium
ACTTTCTTTGCCCGGACAAAGAAAGTAGATTTTAAACGTAAGAATAACGATTAGCCGAATCAGTGCGAGGAGCCGTGCCGAGGGCAAATTTTCCGCGTGCCCACGCTTTATAAAAAGGGGGGGCAACTAAGCCCCTACCTTGTCCGAGTCGAGCCGAAAAAGTATCGCGTAAATCATCAGCCCCATACCAAAGACAATAAAAATATCCGCGACGTTGAAGACCGGCCAAATCCTGAAGTCAAAGAAATCGACAACGTAGCCCGTCTGCACCCTGTCAATCAGATTTGCCACCGCGCCGCTTAAAATAGACGTAACGCCGAGCCGCAGGCAGGTATCGGACTTTTTGAGCAACGGATAGAAATACGCCGTCACCAAAATCAGCACCGCGCCCGTCACCAACAGGAACACGCGCTGATTCGACAATATCCCGAACGCCGCGCCCGGATTGAGCACGTAGGTTAAATGGAACACGTCCTGCAAGAGCGGGATTGATTCGCCCGGCACCATGAGCCGCATCGTCAAAGCCTTTGTGATTTGGTCGAGCGCGACCACGCCGAGGAATAAAATTTTTTCCCAACCGAATTTCACTTCGCACCCTCCTTGACGGGCTTGTAAGTTTTGGTCGAATCGGTTACGGGCTTTGTTGACACGTCGACCAAATTCAGCTCCGCGTCCTCCACCAACGTCGGCACCCGCGCAGGTTCCGCAGGCTTGACGACGGGTTTTGGGCGTTCGACGGGCTTTTCAACGGGTTTGGGTTTGGCGACGGGTTTGGGTTTCTCGGCGGGCTTGGGCTTTTCGACGGGCTTAATCTCCTCGACAGGCTGTAATGATTTTATAACCTCGTCGACGCTCGGCAGTTGCCCCATAACGTGATTTGTTATCGCCAGCTCCGATTCAAGCAGTGTGCGCACCTTCAAAAGGAAGGCGTTCCGCTCGTTTATCAGCCTTGAATAATCCGCCAATATCGCGTCGCGCTTCGCCAAAGCACTTTCGATATACTGTCGCCCTTCCATTTGCGCCTGGTCTCGTATGGTTTGGCATTCGCGAGCCGCATTCTCCTTAATCTCCTCGGCACTCTTTTTGGCGGAGGAGATGACCTCGTCCGCCGTGCGTTGCGCCACCATTAAAGTATCGTTCATCGTCTTTTCCAGACCGCGATACTTTTCCAGTTCCTTGTTATCGGTATTTACCTGCGTCTTGAGCCGTTCGTTGTCGCGCAGGAGCCTTTCAAAATCGGCAACCACCCTGTCAAGAAAATCATCAACCTCATTCTCGCTGTAGCCGCGAAACGACTTCTTGAACTGGTGATCGTGAATTTCCATTGGCGTTAGCAAATACATCGCCTCCAAATTGCTTTTAAGGATTGGGAAGTTTAAATTTGGTGTCGTAGCGGAAATTATGCCCGCCGTGCGTTCCCAATTCCAAATTTTGATTCGCCTTATCGCGTTCGGCAGACAGCTCGTCCGCCAAGAGCCAGCCCGCCGACTCCAACATAGCCACGCTGATTGACGGCGCGACCAGTTGCCCGACCAGCGGCACCACTTTTGAAATTTCCTTCGCGATAACGCGGACGGGTTGCTTTTTTATCGTCGACACTATTGCGTTGATTGCCATGTTTTTCGCGACCGCCTCGGTTATCGAGCCGCCGAACACCGACGCCAATGCCATTGCCATTGTTGTCATTGTCACTGTATCGGTTGCCAGCCCGACCATTGGTATCGGCACCAAATTGCCTGCCGCCGCCGCCGCCGCGTGTCCGTGGATTATCTTCCGGCACTTACTTTTTTCCTCGTCAGTCATTGAGTCTCCTCCTCAGAAGAACCTCTTAAGCAGGACGCCGACGCGACCCTTTTTGGTTTGACCGCGAATTTCGGCTACCTCCAAGCGTCCGCGCCCGCGCATACTCAACACGTCGCCCTCCTTTACCGACTGCGACGCATTCTTGACCGTCTGCCAATTCAGCTTAATTTTTTCTGCCGCTATTTCCTGCGCCGCCTTACTGCGCGACATGCCGAAGCCCGCCGCCGCTATGGAATCTGCGCGGAGCGAGGCGACAGTAGCCCGAATTTCCTTAATGCGCTCCTCTTTAGCCGCAATGTTTTCAAGCTCGTCAAGCGTCGTTTTAACCGTCGTGGAGCCGATTTGCGTCAAGTTGGCGGTGAAGTAGTCGCTCATCTTTTTATCGACGAGGAGCCGCGCACAATCCTTTGTGGCGATAATGTCGCCGATATATTCGCGGTCGACGCCCAAATTCATGATTGAGCCGAGAACGTCGCGGTGACCGAGGCGGGCGAATTCGCCGTTCCACTCCGCCTTGATAACCGCAATCTCGAAGTTGGGCGTACCTTGAAAGTCTTCGTGACAGAAAGCGGCGCGTTGGCGTTCGGCTCCGCGATAGCCGCCGTCGAAGTCAACCTTAAGCTCGCCGAGGCTGTTGGCTATGACGCCCGCCATTTCCTGTTCAAAGGGTGACAGGAAGCCGGTGAGCTTGCACTTGCGATTTTTGACGGCTTGCGCGGCGAAGTCGACGAGCTTAACGGCAACGCCTTCACCCTCGGTGCCCTTGTAGTAGCGGATAATTTTTTCCTTTGCGTCTTGCATATCCTAATCCCTAATCCCTAAATCTTCCTCGTGAGCCAGGAGAAGTCGCTTTCCTTTTTAGGCTCCTCCTTGTTGAAGGTGAC
Source organism: uncultured Selenomonadales bacterium (assembly GCA_937877545.1). Taxonomy (GTDB): domain Bacteria; phylum Bacillota; class Negativicutes; order Selenomonadales; family Selenomonadaceae; genus Quinella. The sequence continues at coordinate 2,688 of CALFJE010000076.1, forward strand.
GACGACGGTCTTTGGCGTGCAGACGAAAACGTATTCGCTGACCTGCTGAACATCGCCGTCAATGGCGTAAGTGGTGCCCAGCGCGAAGTCGATAATCCGCCGCGCATGTTCGGAACTCGTGTCCTCCAAATTGATTATGACGGGAACCTCCTCGCGCAGGCAGTCGGCGATAACTTTTGCGTCGTCGTCGAAGTTGCGCGGGCGCACCGTCGTGATTTTCGATTTAACCATACTCTTGGGGGTGTTGTTGTTAGCCATTAAGTTATCCCTCGCCGAAATCGCCGAATTGAAATCAACCACGTTATGCCCGGAAAGATTGGCGGGCGGCGGTTGTATCGGCGAGTCTTTTTTGTCCGGTTGCTGAGGTTGCAACTCGTCTTTTTTGCTCATTTCGACTTCCTTCTCCTCATCCTTTTCAGACAGTCCGAGCGAACGGCTTACCCTGTCTATAATTTCCATTCATTTAAACTCCTCTCACGAAAATTTTCTATGTGTAGAACCTTTCGCCGAAAATAGCCGTGCCGATTCGGACGACGTTTGCGCCCTCCTCGACCGCGATTTTATAATCGTGCGTCATGCCCATTGACAGGTAGTCAAAGCCCGCCCGCGCAGGTCTCAGCTCGTCGAAGAGCAGGCGCATTTGTCGGAAGAGCGGTCGGCATTGTTCGGCGTCGGGCAGATTCGGAGCTATCATCATCAGCCCGCGCAGATTGAGATTGTCCGCCGCGTCGGTGAACTTTATCAGCGCATCCAAATTCTCAAGCTGCACGCCTGACTTTTGCGGCTCCCGCGCCGCGTTGACTTGAATCAGCACGTCTTGCACCTTGCCGATTGCCGCCGCCGCCTTATCCAGTGCCGTCGCCAAATGTATGCTGTCCACGGATTGAATCAGGTCGAAGAGTTTGACTGCCGGCTTAACTTTATTGGTCTGCAAGTGTCCGATTAAATGGCGCGTGACGGGGCGGTCGAGCGCAGGGAATTTATCCGCCGCCTCTTGTATGCGATTTTCGCCGATGTCGGTCGCGCCCGCGTCTATTGCCTCGCGCATTTGCTCCACGCCGTGATTTTTGGTCACCGCCACCAATGTTATCCGCTCACGAACGACGGAGTCCAATTCTGATTTTATTGCCAGGAAATTTCTTGCCACGCTCAAACGTCGTTCACCTCCGCATAAAAAATTTTCACGCGCCTAATATTAAACCAGTTGGCTTGCCGCGTCAATGAATTGCATTGAACATTTGCGTTGAAGTTTTCGCGCCCTTGAATTATAATGGCTTTAAAATTTTGGAAGGGGCGATTGATATGCCGTCAATCAAGAAGGAACAGGTCGGCGAGGCTGCGGTCTACACGCTGCGCAACACCAAGGGCAACGAGCTTAAGGTTACGGATTTGGGAGCGCGAATTGTATCGCTCAGGTATCGCGACAAGGATTTTAAGAATCGCTATCTGCTCAAGGACGACGCGGCGTTTGGGCGTGTGAGCGTCGACGGCGGCGAGGACTTTGCCAAGATTGTTTGGCAGAGCGAGGCGATTATCGAGGGCGTCAAGTTCACGGCGCAGGTCGGCGGCAAGTCGGCGACGGTCACCTACAGCCTGTCGAACGACAACGAGCTGAGCATCAAGTACGAGGCGACGGGCGTCGCGGACATTTCAACGGAGGTAGCCTTTGCCCTGCCCGATGTCGAATTCAGAGCCTGTCAAAAGGGCGCGGCGTGGGAAAAGGTCGCCGAAGAGAAAGCTTACCCCGTGACGGAACCCGCCGAGGTCGAAATGGAACTGGGCATGTTCGGCTACGACCCCGGTTGTCCGATTGACTACTTGGACGGCGGCTTGAAGAACGCGGCGAACCTTTACTCCGCCGAGGCTGGCATTGACATAATCGTCTACGCCACACAGGATGAGATTC